>JBJEYO010000106.1:0-9734 GCA_051886935.1 Candidatus Enterenecus sp.
TGGAAGATGGGGATGTCGCACTTTTCCTTCAGCTTGCGCTCGATCTCAAAGCAGCGGGGCGCGGCGATGTCCTCCAGGTTGATGCCGCCGAAGCTGCCGGAGATGTTGTAGACGGTCTCCACGAACTCGTCCACATCCTTGGTCTTGACGCACAGAGGGAAGGCGTCCACTCCCCCGAAGGTCTTGAACAGCACGCACTTGCCCTCCATGACGGGCATGCCCGCCTCGGGGCCGATGTCGCCCAGGCCCAGCACCGCGGTGCCGTCGGTGATGACAGCGCACAGGTTGTGCCGCCGGGTCAGCTCATAGCTCTTGTTGATGTCCTTCTGAATTTCCAGGCAGGGCTGAGCCACGCCGGGGGTGTAGGCCAGGCTCAGATCGTCCTTGGTCTCCACGGGGACCGTGGCGACCACCTCGATCTTGCCCTTCCACTCCCCGTGCAGCCGCAGGGATTCCTTCGCGTAGTCCATAAATCACTTCTCTCCTTCATTCTCCGATAATTCTGGGCAGCGTGGAGCCGCCGTAGGGCATGGCCAGCACGGCAGCGTCGGGTCCCAGCTTTTCAAAGGCCGCGTCCAGCGCCGCCTGGACCGAGGGCTGTGGGGTCAGGAAGATGGAGCGGACAAATTCATCCTCCATCTCCGAGACCAGATAGATCTCCGCCTTCTCCAAAGTCATGGCGATGGCGGCGGCCTTGTGGCCGCCCAGCTGGAAGTCACGGCCGATGCGTTCGATCATGGCCCGGGGCGAGGGGGATGTGGTCATCCACTCCTCAAACACCCGCTCGCCCAGCCCCTCCTTGCAGGAGCCGATCAGCACGATAATTCCGCCGGGGTTCACCGCGTGGCGGGCGTTGTCCAGGGCCTTCTGGGTCTGGTACAGGTTCATGTCCTTGGGGGCGCCGCCCTGGCTCACCAGCACGATGTCCGCCCCCCGGGGGAGCTTCTTCAGATAGATGGTGTCCAGGAATTTGCACCCCGCCCGGTGGGCCTCGATGGGATGGCCCGCCACCGCCCGGATGATCTCCTTGTGCTCACTGAGCACCACATTCAGGATGAAGTCGATGCCGCAGATGGCCCCGGCCTCCTCAATGTCCATCCGCAGGGGGTTGGACTCCAGCGCCCCGGCACACGCCTCGGGGCGGACCATCATGCGGTGGTTGGACTGGATGGCGTCCCGGGTGGAGACGCCGGGCATGATGGCCTTGGCTCCGCCGGAATAGCCGGCGAAGTAGTGGTATTCGATGTTGCCCAGGCAGATTCTGCGGTCCGCCTCGGCCACCGCACGGGTCACATCCACCGGGGTGCCCGCGGCGGTGACGCCCATGTGGACGCAGTCGCCGGGGTCGCTGTCCACGCAGGCGATCTCCGCCCAGGCCCTCTCCCCCGCCAGTTTTCTCCGCTCCTCGTCGGTGTGCCTCCGGTGGCTGCCCAGGGCGAACACCAGCGTGATGTCCTCCGGACGGGCCCCGGCGGCGTACAGCTCATCCAGCAGGGCTGGCATCACCTTTCCGGTGGGCATGGGCCGGGTGATGTCGCTGGTGACCACGGCGATCTTCTCGCCGGGGCGGACGATCTCCCGGAGCCGGGGCGAGCCGATGGGCTCGGCCAGGGCCCGGCGCACCTCGTCCTCACCGGTGAGCCCCAGCTCCACCTCGTTGGCGTGGAGCACGCCCAGCAGGTTTCTGTCGGGCACCTCCGCCTCCTGGACCCCTGTGCCAAATCCAAAACTCAGCTTCATATCGGTCAGCCCTTTCTGGCCAGCACCGCCTTCACCTGGCTGACAATGTGCTCCGCGGTCAGGCCGAACCGCTCCTGCAGGTAGCCCTGGGGGCCCACCTCGCCGAACTGGTCCTCCACCGCCACGCAGCAGGCGGGGACGGGGCAGCGCTCGGCCAGCACCTCGGACACCGCGGAATAGAGGCCGCCGTAGCGGTTGTGGTTCTCGGCCACCACCACGGCGCCGGTCTGGCGGGCATAGCGCTCCACCGCGTCGGCGTCCAGCGGCTTGATGGTGAACATATCCACCACCGCCGCGGAGACCCCCTCCTTCTCCAGGGTCAGGGCGGCCTGCATGGCCTCATGCACCATGATCCCGGCGGCAAAGATCACAACATCGCTCCCCTCCCGCAGGGTCACGGCCTTGCCGATGGTCAGCTCGCTGCCGTCGCCGTACACCCGGGCGTACTGCTTGCGCCCCACGCGGATGTACTTCACGCCGGGCCGGTCCACGCACTGGCGCAGCACGCTGGCCAGCAGTGTGGGGTCGGTCACATCGATGACGGTGGAGCCGGGCAGAGCCCGGTACAGGGCCACATCCTCAAAGGGCATGTGGGTGCCGCCGTTCAGCGTGGCGGTGACGCCGGGGTCGGTGCCCACGATGGTAATATCGTTTTTCGCGTAGCCGCCGCTGAGGAACACCTGGTCATAGCAGCGGCGGGAGGCGAAGGGTCCGAAGGTATGCACAATGGGCTTGAAGCCCGCGGAGGCAAGGCCGCAGGCCACGCCCACCATGTTGGCCTCCGCGATGCCGCAGTTGATCCCCCGGCCGGGGTTCTCCCTGGCCCACTTGGCCGTGCCGATGCAGTTCATCAGATCGGCGTCCAGATAGATCACGTCCGGGTCCTCCGCCGCCAGCGCGGGAATGGTCTCGCCCAGCACCGCCTTGCACAGGCGCGGGTCCATCTCTCCGTTATAGACGATGTTCATGCTCTCCCCTCCAGTGCGTTCAGCTCGGCCGTCAGTTGGGCGGTCCATCTCTCAAACTGCTCGTCGCTGACGGAAAGGCTGTGGTTCATCACGGTATCGGCCACTTCCTGAACGCCCGCGCCCTTCACCGTATCCAGCACGATGGCGTAGGGTTTTCCGCCGCCCACGCGGGTGCGCGCCAGCGCCTCCGCCACCGCCTCCACGTCGTTTCCGTCCACCTTGGTCACATCAAAGCCGAAGGCCTCGAATTTTGCCACAAAATCTCCCATGGGGTAGACCTCGTCCGTCCAGCCGTCCAGCTGGCGCTTGTTCCAGTCCAGCAGGACCACCAGATTGTCCAGCTTCTTGGCCGCGGCAAAGGCAAAGGCCTCCCACACCTGGCCCTCGTTGGCCTCGCCGTCCCCCACGATGAGGAACACACGGCTGGGCCGGCCCTTCAGCTTGTCGCCCAGGGCCATGCCCGCGGCCAGAGAGGTCCCCTGGCCCAGAGATCCGGTGGTCATGTCCACACCGGGGGTCTTGTTACGGTCACAGTGGCTGGGCAGGCGAGTCCCCGGCCGGTTCAGGGTCTTGAGTTCTTCATAGGGGAAATAGCCCTTCAGCGCCAGTGTGCCGTATACCGCCGGGCCGGCGTGGCCCTTGGAGCACACCAGCTTATCCCGGTCGGGCCACTGGGGGTTCTGAGGGTCAACGCGCATCTCGCCGCCGTACAGCGCCGCCAGCACATCCGCGATGCTCAGCGCGCCGCCCACATGGCCGGAGCCCAGGGAGTGGATGGCCTCCAGCGCGGCCATGCGGATGCGGACGGCAAAAGCCTGCAATTCTCTTTTCTTCGCGTCTTCCATTTCGGTCACCTCTCTCAGGTATCGCAAAGCTCCGCGCCGTGGCGCAGCGCCCTGACCACCGGCAGCTCCTCCCCGCTGAGGAAGCGGATCAGGGCACCGCCGCCGGTGCAGATATAGCCCATTTTGTCCGTCAGGCCGTACTTCTCGGTGGCGGTGATGCTGTCGCCGCCGCCCAGGACCGTGTGGCCCTCGGTGTCGGCCAGGGCCTGCCACACCTCCCGGGTGCCGTACTCACTGGGCGCCTGCTCAAAGACCCCCATGGGGCCGTTGACGAACACCGTCTTTGCCCCCAGAATGGCCTTCCGGTAGACCTCGGCGGTCTTTGTTCCGATGTCCACGGCGGCAATATCCGCCGGGATGCTGCCCAGCTCGGCCTCCTGCCGGACCCCGTCAGCCACCCAGGCCAGGTCCTCCGGCAGGGTGATCTTTTCTCCATACTGCCGGTACAGCTCACCGGCCTTTTCGATGTACTCGCCGTAGTTGGACTTCATGATAAAGTCCACGCTGCCCTGCCCGATCTCTTTCCCCAGGGCGGTCAGGAAAATGTTCGCCACCAGTCCGCCGGTCAGGATCTGATCGGCCACGCCCCGGTCCAGCACGGTCCGCATCATCAGAAACGCGTCGGAGATCTTGGCGCCCCCCAGGACGAACACGCAGGGGCGCTCCGGCGCCTCCATCACCTGGGAGACGGTGCAGAACTCCTGCTCAAACAGGCGGCCCATGTAGGAGGGCAGCACCTGCTCAAAGCCGCACAGGCTGGGCTGGTCCCGGTGGGCGGCGGCGAAGGCGTCGCACACATACAGGTCCGCCAGAGGGGCCAGCTTCTCCACCAGCAGCGTTCTGGCCTGCTCCTCATGGCTCAGGCGCAGCTTGGTCTCAAACAGGGTCTGCTCCTCCGCCACAAAGCGGACGTTGTCCAGCAGCAGGATCTCCCCGTTCTTCAGTTCCCGGATCATCTGCCGGGCGGCGGGGCCGCACACGTCGTCGATCCACTTGACCTCACGCCCCAGCATCCCGCTGAGAACGGCGGCGTGGGGCCTGGTGGTGTAATAGTTTTTGTACTCAATATCGCTGCCCTGGTGCGCCAGCAGGACCACCCTGGCCCCCTTGTCGGACAGCTCCCGGATGGTGGGCACACAGGCGGCGATCCGGTTCACGCTTTTCAGCGTGCCGGAGGCGCGGTCCACCGGCTGGTTGATGTCCACCCGGCACAGGACCGTCTTGCCCTCCACCCAGGCCTCATCCAGCGTTCTGATCCCAAACCGCATGACGGCCTCTCCTTTCTTACTTAAAACGGCCGATCCTCAGGTACTTGTTGGTCATGGCAGTACCCTCCTCACGGGTGGTCTGCATCTTCATGGCGGCGCGGATGGCGTCGATGGTCTCGGGAATGGTCACGCTCTCCTGGGGGATGTTGATGGCATACATGATGTCATTGCCGCTCTCCACCACGCTGTCCTCCCACAGGCCGATCTCGTACATGTCGCCCCGGCGGTTGCCCAGGTCACGGGCGTACTTGAACAGGCTGGCGTTGCCCAGGAAGCCCTCGTCAATGGTGACGGTGCGGATGCGGGGATGGGCCCGGAAAGCGGCCAGCGCCTCGTCACGGGTGATCTTCCGGCCGTCCTTGGCGGTGGCCAGCACGGTGATGATGTGGCCGTGGGTCACAGGGGTGTGGACCAGAATTCCGGTGGCGTTGACATGAGGCATGATAGTCATCAGGTCCACCGCCTGGTGGCTGGGCGCCTTGTCGATCTGCAGGGCGTTGGTCAGGCCCCGGTGATAGTCGCCGGGATCGGCCACGCGGCGGATGATGGTGATGGCCACCTTTTCAATGCCGATGGCCCGGTCCAGGCAGTCCACCGTGCGGATCAGGCCGGTGGTGTTGCAGCTGGTCAGCTTCAGGTAGTTCTGGCCCACGCCCTTCTCATAGTTGGCGTAACCGTGGAAGAACACGTCGGCCACGGAGTTCTTCTCGCCGCCCTGGAAGATGGCCTTGACGCCCATTTTTTCGTAGATCTCCTTGTTTTTGGCGCCCACGCCGCCGGGAGAGGAGTCCAGCATCACGTCCACCTTGCCGCACAGCTCCTCAAAGGTGCCGGCCACGGGGATGTCCCTGGCCTCAAAGGCCGCCTTGTCCGCGCCGCCCACCAGGTACAGGTCGTACTTGACGCCGTTGGCGCCGATCATGTCGTTCTCCCGCAGGGCCCGGATGGCCAGAGTGGGGGCCAGATCGGCGATACCCACCAGCTCCATGTCCTCCTGCATCGCCACACCGTCGGCCAGGCGCTGCCCGATAGTGCCGTAGCCCGCTACGCCTACTTTTACCTTTGCCATATGTATGTCCTCCTCTTTTCATATTTTTCCAGCTCATTTTACGCAAACGTTTTATATAGCAAATTGTAGCATTCCATCTCTGTTCTGTCAATTTGAAAATAAGTTCTTTTGTAATTTTCGCCATTTTTAACAACAAGTTACTAATTTTTATAAAACAGTTGACAATTTTTAGTTCCCGGGTTATAGTGGAGCTATAAAAATTTCCGGAAGGAGGCGGCCGCCCATGAAGGATTCCCGGAGGAAGCAGATGGAGGCCCTTATCTCCCAGCGGGAGACCGTCACCATGGAGGAGCTGCAGCGCACCTTCGGCGTCTCCATGAACACCATACGCTCCGACGTAGCCTACCTGGTCAGCACCGGCGCGGTGGAGAAGATCTACGGCGGCGTGCGGATGCTCCGGCACCAGGAGGTCCCCCTGTTCACCCAGCGCATGGCCCTGCGTACCGACGCCAAATGCCAGATCGCCCGGCGGGCCGAGGAGCTGATTCTCGACCAGGACATCCTCTATATCGACCCCGGCACCACGACCATGCGCCTGATCGACTTTCTGGACCCCGCCAAGCACGTCACCATCATCACCGGCAACCTCTATGTGGTGGCCCACGCCTATGACAAGCCCAATGTGGAGCTGATCGTCCTGCCCGGCAGCATGAACCGGCGCACCAACTCGGTCTCGGACGTCAGCACCCTGGAATTCTTAGGGCGCTATCACTGCGCCAAGGCCTTTATGGGCGCCACAGGCATCTCCCCGGACGGGAAACTGAACGTGTCCACTTACATTGAGTACGAGCTGAAGAAGCTGGCCGTGCAGCAAAGCCAGCACGCCTACCTCCTGGCGGACGCCGGGAAGTTCGGCGGTGAAAGCCTGATGTCTTATGCCAGACTCAGTGATATGGAAGAGGTCATCACCGACCCCCTCTGCCCCGAATATGTCAGGACCTACTGCGCCGAGCAGGGCGTCCGGATGACCATCGCGGAACCGCAGGGCGGTTAAGAAACCTCTGAATAAATCCCCACGCACATCTTCACACTGGAAATTTCCGCTGAACTTCGTCAGAAAAGTTTGAAATACACAAAGTATTCCCGCACTTTTCTTCCTTGCCAGCGAAAATTTCCTGCGCAAATCTGCACATGTTGATTTAATCAGAGCTTCCTTAAAAAAGACTTACCGGAGGAATGGACCATGTATAAAATTGAAACCCATCTGCATACCAATCACTCCAGCAAATGCGGCTGGCTGGACGCCGCCGCCCTGGTCAAGGGCTATCAGGCCGCCGGCTACGACGCCGTCATCGTCACCGACCACTACAACCGCATCACCTTCGACTACCTCGGCATCGACACCACTGCCCCCGGGGACAAGGTGCGCCCCTTCCTGACCGGCTACCGCTACATGGCGGAGGAGGGCAAAAAGGTGGGGCTCCACGTGTTCCGGGGCGCCGAGCTCCGCTTTGACGAGAGTGAAAACGACTACCTGCTCTACGGCTACCCCGATGAGCTGCTGGCCGACCCCGAGTCCGTCTTCCGCATGGGCATTGCCGCCTTCGCCCCCATCGCCCGGGCCGCCGGCGCCATCATCGTCCAGGCCCACCCCTACCGGCGGAAATGCACCCCCGCCATCGCCTGCTACCTGGACGGCGTGGAGGTACGAAACATGAATCCCCGCCATGAGAGCTACAACGAAAGGGCCGAGGAATACGCCCAGCAGTTCGGGCTTCTGCGGCTGGCCGGGTCTGACTGCCACCGGACCGAGGACATCGGCGTGTCCGGCATTCTGACCCAGGAGATGCCCAGCGACTCCCTGGCCATGGCCCGGCTCATCCGCTCCCGGCGGTACACCCTGATCGGGGACTGATCCTTTCTTCATCTGAAAAAACGGGACGCTGCAGTTCACACAGACGCAGCGTCCCGTTTTTTACGCGTTGATGATCTCCCGCTCCACCCGGCGGCGGATGCTGTCGTTCAGAGGGTGGAACAGATGGCTGTAATACTCGCACAGCCAGATCCCGGGATAGCCCGCCTGCTTCAGAATGGAAAAAGCCTCCCCCAGCGGGGCGGTGCCCCAGAAGGGTGGGATGTGGATGTCCCCCCTGCTGAATGTAAAGCGGTATCCCTTGTCAAGGGTATTATATACGTGATAATTCGTCAGGCGCATGGGCTCAAACACGCCGTCGTTGTCGTTGATGTGGATGTGCCGGACATAGGGGGCGCACTGGGCCACCATGTCCAGATAGTCATAGCCGAAATAGTTGGCCGACAGCCACAGGTGCCCCAGGTCCAGGGTCATTCCGCAGTTGGGGTGGTCCAGCGTTCTGACGGCCTCCAGCGCGTAGCGGCAGTGCTCCACCTCCACATTCTCCACGTTGACCGCCACGCCCAGCTCGCTTCCCCGGCCGGCGGCCTCCCGCACCCGCTCCAGGAACCGTTCTTCCTTCCGCGGGTCTCCGCTGTACTCCTCAAAATGGAGGTTCAGCCGGTCAATGCCCAGGGCGGCGCAGGCCTCCAGGGAGGCCAGCAGCGCCTTGCGGTGCAGTTCGTCCTCGGAGCGCAGGTCCAGTCCGTAGGCCACATGGGCGGTGTAATGGAGGTCAAACCGGTCCATCACGGTCCGCATGTACTCCGCCACCGGCTGCTGAATCCGCCCGCCGATGATGATGGGGCAGGTTGCCAGATTCAGCTCCGCCGCCTGCCAGCCGTCCGCGGCGATCTGCCGCAGGGCGCCCTCCAGGCCGCCCAGCCCTACTCCGCCGGGGACGTTGACGCCAAGCATAAATTCACCCATGGCTTACTTCTTATAAAACGCGTCCAGGTAGGCTTCCACGTCCGCCTTCGTCCCCTTGAAAACGCCGGGGGTCTCCATCTTCAGGGAGACACAGGCGGTGGCGTAGCGCAGGGCATCCTCCAGCCCCGCCCCGGTCATGCGCATGGCCAGGTACGCGCCGAAGGTTGTGTCTCCCCGGCCGGTGCGGCCTGACAGGTTTCTCGCCTTTACAGGGCAGGTGCAGAGCTGCTTTCCGTCGTAGGCCAGCATCTCGGAGTTGTGGGAGATCACGATCTCCTTCGCTCCCCACCGGTACAGCTGCTCCGCGGCGGCAGCGCGGTCGGAGAGGCCGGTCAGGATCTCCGCCTCGGCGGCGTCCGTCTTGAAAAAGTCCATATAGGGCAGGTATTTCAGCTTGTCGCTCCAGTCGTGGAAGCACAGCTTTCCGCCCTCGCTGTGGCGCAGGAAGCCCTGCGCGTCCGCCGACACCATGCCCCTGCCGTGGAGGTATTCGATCAGCTCGCCGGGGAAGTCACCGTACAGCAGGCCCGCCAGGTGGTAGAGCCGGCAGGGCACGTCGGGCACCTCGCCGGGCAGGATGGGGTCGGACTGGGCCGGGCAGCCGGAGTTGCGGCGCTCCCGGTCGGGGGTGAAGTATTCGTTGCGCATCAGCGTGGTCTTTTCCGAGGGCAGCAGGGCAATATCCTCCCTGTCCATGCGGAACCCCTCGATAATGTCCGTGTCCGCCGGGGCGATCTTCACCGCCGCGAAGACCGAGGCTCCCGCGGCCCGGGCTGCCGGGGTGCAGAATGTGACTGCGCCGCCCACGCTTCTGTCCTCCGCGCCGGTGTAGTCGATATTCACATCCCTGGTCGCCGGACCGAGAATCATCAGGTCATAGCTTTTCATGGTTCCTCTCTCCTTCCTCAGTGTCTCTGATATGCTCAGCTCCCCTGCCCCTCCGCGGAACCTCCGCGGGGAGCAGGAGAGCGTTTTATCTGTCTCAGCCCAGCAGGTGGGCGCTGGCGATCAGGCCGGAGAACACGATGGAGACAGTGGACACCAGCTTGATGAGGATGTTCA
>JBJEYO010000107.1:0-9727 GCA_051886935.1 Candidatus Enterenecus sp.
CGTCAATATGGACGGCATGCAGATTGCGCGGTCGTGGGGGCAGTGCGCCCCGCGCCATCACCCAGGTGTGCTACAACCTGCTGGACAACGCCATCAAGTTCTCCGAGGACGGCGGGCCCCTGGGGGTCTCGGTGTCCACCAAGGGGGCCAAGGCGGTGGTGTCCATCAGCAACGGCGGGGCCACCATCTCCCCGGAGGAGCTGCCCCTGGTTTTTGACCGCTTCCACAAGACCGACCACTCCCGCAGCAAGGACCGGGACGGCGTGGGCCTGGGCCTGTATATCGTCAAGACCATTCTGAATACCCATAAAGAGGACATCACCTGCACCAGTGAGGATGGAATCACCACCTTCACCTTTACGCTGACCCGAGCCTGAGAGGAGGGCTGACCATGGACAACTATCTTGCGCCCCGCTGGCCCAAGGGCGCGCCGGAAAACCGGAGCGCCGCTGTGGGGAAGCGGCCCGCGGGCAGAGGCCGCCGCATCTGGCGGGATCTGCTCATCGTGGCCGCGGCCCTGGTGCTGCTGGGCGGACTGACGGCGGCCAGCTTCTTCGGCGTGCAGTACGCCGCTGAGCGTCTGGCCGACGCGGCGGCTCAGCCCACGGAGAGCAACTGGCCGGACAGCCTGCTGCCCGACGACTACCAGGACCGGTTCACCGAGCAGCCCAGCCGGGGCGCCCTGGACCTGCCCCGGACCGAGCCGGACCCGGCGGTGCAGCTGAGCCTTCAGACCCAGAGCGGGCGGGAGGTCCTGTCCGCCCCCGAGATCTATGTGAAGGTGCTGCCCTCCATCGTCTATGTGGAGGCGGTGTCCGGCGACGGCTACCATGTCGGTTCCGGCATCGTGGTCACCGAATCCGGGTATATCATCACCAACTACCACATCCTGGACGGCTGCTATGACGTGCAGATTCTCCGCCTGTCCGACGGGGCGCAGTACGACGCCGCGGTGGTGGGCTTTGACGAGGAGCTGGACCTGGCCGTTCTGAAGGCGGACGGGGACGGCTTCACCGCCGCCGAGCTGGGGAATTCCGATGAGCTGCGGGTGGGCGACCCGGTGTACGCCATCGGCAATCCCATGGGCTATCTCATGGGCTCCATGAGCGACGGCATCGTCTCCGCCCTGGCGGAGCGCACGGCGGAGCTGGACTATCCCGGCCGGCTCATCCAGACCACCGCCGCCCTGAACCAGGGCAACTCCGGCGGCGCCCTGGTGGACGCCTACGGCCGGGTGGTGGGCATCACCTACGCCAAGGTCACCGGCGTCCGGGAGGACGTGGTCATCGAGGGTATCGGCCTGGCCATCCCCCTGGCGGACGCCCAGCCCTACCTGAACCGCATCCTCCGCACCGGCCAGACCGCCCGGGTGTCCGTGGGCATCATGTGCCGCAGCCAGGTCGTGGACGGCCGGGCGGGCATCTATGTGGTGGAGGTCACCAAGGGCACTCCGGCCTGGAGCAAGCTGCTGGAGGGCGACCTGATCATCGCCGCCAACGGCGTGTCCGCCGCCACGGTGGACGACCTGACCCGGCTGTTCAACCTGCTGGACCCCGGCGACACGGTGGAGCTGACCGTTATCCGCAGGGGCCGGGAGGTCACGGTGACGGTGGAGCTGTATGACCGGCTGGCCGTGGAGGCCGAGGAAGAAGAATAAAAAAACAGGGCCCGCCGCGAGGCGGGCCCTTCTCCTGTGGAGGTGCGGAATGGATACGGAGAAGCTGAACGGGCTGCTGGGGCCGGACAGCCCCTTTGCCGGGCGGGTGACGGTGCTGGACCGGGTGGACTCCACCAACACCCGGCTGAAGGAACTGGCGGAGGCGGGAGCCCCGGAGTTCACCGCCCTGCTGGCCGAGGAGCAGACCGCCGGCCGGGGCACCGCCGGGCGCTCCTTCTGCTCCCCACGGGGGGAGGGGCTGTACCTGTCCGTGCTACTGCGGCCCCGGGTGGGGCTGGAGGAACTGCTGACCCTGACCGGCTGGACGGCGGCGGCGGTGCGGGAGGGCATCCGGGCCGCCAGCGGCGCCCCCGTCAGAATCAAGTGGCTCAACGACATCTATCTGAACGGCCGCAAGCTGTGCGGCATCCTCACCGAGCTGCCCCCGCTGCGGGGGGAGGCTGCGGACTGGGCCGTGGTGGGCGTGGGGGTCAACGTGACCCAGTCCGCCGGGACCTTTGCCCGCCAGGGGCTGGAGGGAATCGCCACTTCCCTGGCCATGGAGGGGTACGCCGCCGGCCGGGAGGAGCTGGCCGCCGCCATTCTGGGGGCGCTGGAGGAGATGTACCGGGCCTTCCCCGCCCGGCGGGCGGACTATCTGGCCCGGTACCGGGCCCACTGCATGACCCTGGGGCGGCGTGTGCGCTGCGCTGACGGCGCAGTGGGCCGGGCCGTGGGGATCGACGACAGCTTTGCCCTGGAAGTAGCCGGAGAGGGCGGCGTGCGCGCCGTGACCGCCGGCACCGTCCAGCTGCTGAATGAGGAGGATGGGTTATGAACAGTACGGAGCGCCGCCAGGCCATTTTGCAGGCCCTGCGCGAGACGGAGGGCCCCCTGTCCGCCGCCGCCCTGGCGGGGCGGCTGTCGGTCAGCCGCCAGATCATCGTGGGGGACGTGGCCCTGCTGCGGGCGGCGGGGGAGGACATCACCGCCACCGCCCGGGGCTATGTGCTGGGCCGGGCCGCCGGAGGGCGGCACACCGTGGTATGCCGCCACACCCCGGAGGGGATGGAGCGGGAGCTGAAGCTCATGGTGGATTACGGCTGCACCGTGGAGGACGTGGTGGTGGAGCACTCGGTCTACGGCCAGCTCACCGGGCGGCTGGACCTGTCCTCCCGGTATGATGTGGATGAATTTATACGAAAAGTTAAGGAAGGCGGAGACCACCCCCTGTCCGATCTCACCAGGGGCATCCACCTGCACACCCTCCGCTGCCCCAATGAGGAGGCATTCCAGTCCCTCCTGACCGCCCTGCGGAACGAGGGCTTTTTGGTGGAATGACTGCTCCGCAACCATCAGTTGCGGAAACTTCCATGTCCCCATGGTGGAACGCAACCGGGTTTTCCGGCAGGATAGGCTCAGGCGAAAGCCAATCAGAGACACGGAGGGAACCGCGATGAAACTGAATGAAAAGATCTATTATTACCGCAAGGCCGCCAAGCTGTCCCAGGAGGAGCTGGCCGAGGCGGTGGGGGTGTCCCGCCAGGCGGTGAGCAAGTGGGAGCTGGGGGAGTCCACGCCGGAGCTGGACAAGCTGCTGGCCCTGGCCCGGGCTTTCGGCGTCACCACCGATGAGCTGCTCAGCGACAGTGAGCCTCAGTCCGCCCGGCCGGAGCCGGAACAGGCTCCGTCCAACGGCGGGCAGCTGGACCACGCCGTGGGTTTTCTGGGGCGGCTCATCCGCCGGTACGGCTGGCTGGCCGGAGTGTATGTGGCCGTCAGCGGCCTGGGCATCACCCTGGTGGGCGCTCTGGCCCGGTTCATGTTCGGGCGGACGGCCCGTATTTCCGACGGCATGTTAAACGGTTACTGGGCCACGGTGGACGGCGTGGTCATGGGCAGTTCCGGCGGGCCTTTCCAGATGTTCACCACCGTTGCCACCGTCATTATGGTCATCGGCCTGTGCATTACAGCGGCCGGCATCGTGCTGGCGGCGGTGCTGTACCGGAAAAGAGGAAAGTGATAAAAGTACAAATTGGGGGCTGCCAGGGCACGGCCCGATGTCCTCATCGGCCCGCATCTCCACAGGCCCTGTTTTGCCGGGAAACAGAAACAAACGGGATACAAAAAACCAGATGCAGGGCATTTTGCTCTGCATCTGGCTTTTTTCAGGAATTGGGCCGGCAGGCACGCACCACCGACAGAGGCGGCACCGGCCGGGGCAGCTTCATTTTGAACACCATCTGGGGGTGCCGGGGCTCGGCCAGGGGCTGGCCGTCGGTGTCCTCCATCATGGGGGCGGCCAGGTCGAAGGCGGGTACGTCGGGGCCCACCACCTGAATGGGGTCGCCGCAGGAAAACTTGTTTCGCAGGGACAGGACGGCGTTGCCCTCGCCGTCGCAGGCGGTGACCACGGCCAGCACCTGCCAGTCCCGGATGTAGCGGCCGTCCTCGGTGAACTGGCCGGGATAGCCGAAGTAGAAGCCGGTGGAATAGGGCCGGTGGCTGATCTTCTCCACCTCGTCCCGCCAGGCCGGCTCCAGAGGCCGGCCCTCCGCCGCCGCGTCAATGGCGTGGCGGTAGGCGGCGGCGGTCATGGCGGCGTAGTAGGCGCTCTTGGCCCGGCCCTCGATCTTCAGGGAGTGGAGCCCGGCGGCCATCAGCTCCGGGATGTGGTCGATCATGCACATATCCCGGCTGTTGAGGATGAAGGTCTGGCCGTCCTCCTCGAACACGGGGAAATACTCCCCGGGGCGCTTCTCCTCCATGAGGGCGTAGCGGTAGCGGCAGGGCTGGGCGCAGGCGCCCCGGTTGGCGTCCCGCCCGGTCATATAGTTGGACAGCAGGCACCGCCCCGACACCGACACGCACATGGCCCCGTGGACGAAGGCCTCCACCTCCAGCCCTGCGGGGGCTTTGGCGCAGATCTCCGCCACCTCATCCAGGGACAGTTCCCGGGCCAGAATGACCCGGCTGGCCCCCAGCTCGTGCCACACCCGGGCCATCTCATAGTTGGTGATGCCGGTCTGGGTGGACATGTGGACCTGCACGTGGGGAGCGTGGCGCTTGCACAGAGACAGCACATCCACCGCTGCGGCGATGACCGCGTCCACCCCGATGGCGTCCAGGTATTCCAGGTACTCCGGCAGCTGTGCCACCTCGCCGCTGCGGGCCAGGGTGTTGCAGGTCACATGGACCCGGACGCCCTTTTCGTGGGCCAGACGGACGGCGGCGGCCAGCTCCTCCCGGTTAAAGTTCCCGGCAAAGGCCCGCATTCCGAAGGCGGAGCCCGCCAGATAGACCGCGTCGGCGCCGTAGGCCAGGGCCATCTCCAGCCGCTCCATGTCCCCGGCGGGACACAGCAGCTCCGGCTTAGCCATTGTTGTAGCTGTTCAGCTTGGCCTGATGCTCGGCGAAGGTGCGGCTGAACTCATGTCGGTTGGTCTCCGGGTTGAGGGCGTAGAAATAGTAGCCGGTGGACTTGGGGTTCATGGCGGCGTACAGGGAGGCCATGCCGGGGTTGGAGATGGGTCCGGCGGGCAGGCCCTTGTACAGGTAGGTGTTGTAGGGGGAGTCGATGTTCTTGTCCGCCTCGGTGGGGGTCCTGCCGCCGTTGATATACACCAGGGTGGCGTCGATCTGGAGGTAGCCCACCGTCTCGGCGGCGGGGTTCTCCAGGCGGTTGTAGAGCACGGAGGCGATGGTGGTGTAATCGTCGCCGTCGGTCTCCTTTTCGATCATGGAGGCCAGGATGACGATGTCGTGGAGGGAGTACTGGCTCTCCTCGGTGAACAGATCAAAGTAGTCTTCCATCTTGGTGTAGAAGTTGTCCAGCATCTTGTTGAGGATATACTTGGGGTCCTCGCCCAGGTAGAAGGTGTAGGTGTCGGGGAACAGGTAGCCCTCCAGCCGGCGGTAGTCGCCCAGGGGGATGTTCTGGAGGAACTCCCACTTGTAGGGCCAGTTGGCGGCCATGTCCCGCAGCTCCTCCACGGTGGACACACCCTCCGCCTCCAGCAGGGAGAAGATCTGGTCGATGTTGTAGCCTTCCGGGATGGTGATGTCGATGGTCTGCCGGGTGGTGGAGGAGCGGCTCATGTTGACCACCAGGGCGCGGTAGTCCATTTCGGTGTTCAGCTCGTAGGTGCCCGCCACGATCTTGGCGTCGGCGTTGGAGAACCAGCTGTACAGCTTGAACAGAAACTTGTACTTGATGAGGCCCTCCTCCTCCAGCTGGTCGGTGATCAGGTCCATATTCGCCCGGGAGGCGGTGTAGGTCTGGCCGTCCGCACCCTTCTCCTCCGACTGCACGAAGGAGTCCGCGGGGACGGTGATGATGACGGAGGTGTATTCCTTGTTCAGCGCCAGCAGGTCGCTGGCCCAGGCCCAGCCCACAGAGGCCAGGACGGCGGAGGCGCCGATGACGAACAGCACATACAGGCAGGCCATGGCCACCCGGGAGCCGGTGCTGCGGCGCTTCCGGGTACGCTTCCGGCTGTGGTTGGCGGTACGGTTTTCTTCTGACATACTGGTTCACTCCTAAATCCAGAAGGCTTTTTGAACAGGTCGGGGGGAACCAAACAACCCCCCCTGACATAGGATAACGCAGAAACGGGACGGATCACGGCTCCGGCGCCGCGGGGCGCGGCGTCCGAGCCGGTACCTGTGACCGGAATCTAATGTGAGGTGACAAATCATGTGTTGTGGTAACAATGGTTTCGGCGGCTGCTGGTGGATCATCATTCTGATCCTCATCCTGTTCTGCTGCGGCGGCAACTCCTGGGGCAACAACGGCTGCTGCGGCTGCAACAACAACTGCGGCTGCAACAACGACTGCGGCTGCGGCTGCTGAGTCGTAAGCCCGCGCTGTCCGCGGGCTACATGGGCGCGGGCGGGTTTCCGCCCGCGCCTTTGTTGTTTTCCGCTTGCCGCTGTCAGGCCCGGTAGTGCAGACCGCTCTGCACCGCCTGGGCGGTCTCAGGCCCGGCCAGGGCCTCCAGCAGGGCCAGGCCGAAGTCATAGGCGGTGCCGGGGCCCTTTCCGGTGATGAGCATCCCGTCCCGCACAGCCGCCCGGTCCATGCAGGGGACGGCGCCGGCCTCAGCCAGCAGGCCCTCCATACCGGGGTAGCACACCGCGTGGGCGCCGGCGGGCAGCAGACCGGCCCGTGCCAGCAGGGTGGGGGCGGCGCAGATGGCGCACAGCCAGACGGCGCTGTCCTCTGCGGCCCGGCGCACCAGGGCCATGGCGGGGGCGTTGCCCTCAATGGAGGCCACGCCGCCCATGCCGCCGGGCAGCACCACCATGTCGCCGGCGGACAGGGAGACCCCCTCCACCGGGGCGTCGGCAAGCACGGTGATGCCGCAGCCGCCGGTGACGGACAGGCCGCCGATGCCGGTCAGGGTCACGGGCACGTTGCCCCGGCGGAGCACATCGGCGGTGACCAGGGCCTCCGCCTCCTCAAAACCATTTCCCAACAGAATATAGACCATAACGATACCTCCTTATTCAGATCAGGGACATGATCTCCCCGTGAAGATCCTCCACGGTGCGCAGACGGCCCTCGCCGTCCACGCAGGAGACGCGGTGCCAGCCGTAAAAGGCCGCGGCCTGGGCGGCGGCGTCCCGGCAGGCGGACAGGTAGACGTTGTCCACCTCATGGATGTCGGCGTGGGTGTGGGTGTCGCTCTCCCGGCGGCGGAGGTTGGCCACCGCCATGTGGATGGGCATGTCCAGCCAGATCACCAGGTCGGGCCGGGGCAGGCCCAGCTCGTCATACTCAAACCGGCCCAGCCAGCGGAAGAATTCCTCCCGCTCCTCCGGCGGCATCTTGGAGGCCTGGTGGACGGCGTTGGAGGTGGTGTACCGGTCCAGCACCATCAGCCCGCCGTCCTCATAGTATTTCCCCCAGTGCTTCTTGTAGCCCGCGTAGCGGTCCACAGCATAGAAGGAGGAGGCTGCATAAGCATTTACATCAGAGGGGCGGGAGCCGAACTCGCCCCCCAGGTACATCCGCACCAGGGCGGAGGATTCCTCCCCGTACTGGGGATAGACGCAGGTGCGGAACTCCCGTCCGGCCTGCTGCAGGCCCTCGCAGGCCAGCTTGAATTGGGTGGACTTGCCGGAGCCGTCCGTCCCCTCAAATACGATCAGTTTACCGGCCATGGCCGACACCTCATTTTCCTTTGATGCGCGCTCCCACCGCGGAGCACAGAAACAGGGGCAGCTTGACCACCCGCTTCAGGCGGGCGGGTTCTTTCAGGGTGCGGTAGAGCCACTCCAGGCCCAGCCGCTGCCATTTTTCCGGGGCCCGTTCCACCCGGCCGGCGAACACGTCCAGGGAGCCGCCCAGACCAATGAGCAGCTTGGCGCCGGTGGCCCCGCCGTTCTTGCTGATCCACTTCTCCTGCTTGGGCGCGCCCAGACAGACGAACACTGCGTCCGCCCCCGACTGCCGGATGGCGTCAGCCACCGGCCCGTCCTCGGTGAAGTAGCCGTCGTGGGTGCCGCACACCGTCAGGCCGGGGTGGGCTTCCGCCAGCTTTTGGGCGGCCTCCTCGGCCACGCCGGGCTTGGCCCCCAGAAGGAACAGCCGCTGTCCCCCTGCCGCCATGCGGTCCATCAGGGCGGCGGCGAAGTCCACGCCGGGTACCCGGCCTTTCAGGGGGCGGCCCAGAATTCTGGAGGCGTAAACCACGCCCACCCCGTCGGGGATGACCAGGTCGGCCCCGGCGATGAGGCGGGCCAGCTCCGGGTCTTTGCCCGCCAGCTGGACGATCTCCGCGTTGGGGGTGACCACCAGGTGGGGCTTCTCCCCGGTGAGAAATTCCATGGCGCGGTCCACAGCCTCCTCCAGGGTTACATTGTCAAAGGCCACGCCCAGAATCTCCACGCGCACGGCCACCGCTCCTCTCAGACGGATGGGCATACCCATCCATAATATATTGCAGTATAACACAGCCCGCACAAAAAGTCCATGCCCGGACGGAAGTGTTTACAGCCCTGTTACAAATGCGGGGAGGACAAGGGAGGCTTTTAGGGTGCGCTGTTCGACAAATTCAGAATTTCCCGCTTGACACCAGCGCATTAAAGTGCTATATTCATCTTCAACAAACCGCACTTTTGCGGCGCAAAGCGATGAAGCAAAAACGCTTGGAGGAAATGAACATGAAGAAACTGCTTGCACTGGTCATGGCGCTGGCCATGGTACTCTCTCTGGCTGCCTGCTCCGGCGGAAAGACCGACCCCGGCTCTGGCCAGCCCACCAATGACCCCGGCACCACTACCCAGCAGCCCACCCAGGAGCCTGGCGGCGACCAGCCCGCCTCTCCCACGCCTTCCAATGAGGTCTTTGTGGTAGGCATCTGCCAGCTGGCCCCCCATCCCGCGCTGGATCTGGCCACGCAGGGTTTTAAGGACGCCCTGACCGCGGCCCTGGGCGACCGGGTAGTCATTGATGAGAAGAACGCCGCCGGTGAGACGTCCACCTGCGCCACCATCGTCAACGGCTTTGTGTCTGCCAACGACGACCTCATCATGGCCAACGCCACTGGCGCCTTGCAGGCCGCTGCCGCCGCCACCGGCGACATCCCCGTGCTGGGCACCTCCGTCACCGAGTACGGCGTGGCCCTGGGCATCTCCGACTTCACCGGTGTCGTGGGCACCAACGTCTCCGGCACCTCCGACCTGGCCCCTCTGGATCAGCAGGCCGCCATGGTGAAGGAGTGGTTCCCCGAGGCCAAGACCGTGGGCCTGCTCTACTGCTCCGCCGAGCCTAACAGTCAGTACCAGGTGGATGTGGTGCAGGCTGAGCTGGAGAAGCTGGGCTACACCTGCACCCAGTACCCCTTCTCCGACACCAACGATATGGCCTCCGTCACCCAGAACGCCGCCGACAACAGCGATGTGATCTATGTTCCCACCGACAATACCGTGGCCAACAATACCGGTGTGGTGGATAACATCTGCCGCCCCGCCGGCGTGCCCGTCATCGCCGGTGAGGAGGGTATCTGCGCCGGCTGCGGCGTGGCCACCCTGTCCATCAGCTACTATGACATCGGCTACAAGACC
>JBJEYO010000108.1:0-9612 GCA_051886935.1 Candidatus Enterenecus sp.
TACTTCTTCAGGGCCTCGTAGGTCTCCTCCGGGTTGTCGCTGGTCACCCGCTGGCTGCCCCGCAGGGCGGCCAGGGCCTGCATGACCTTCTCCTTGTCCATATTGTAGGTGCGGAACAGCTCCTTCAGGCTGCCGTCCGCCGTGTCCATCAGGGCCAGCAGCAGGTGCTCCACCGAGATGAACTCATCCTTCATGCTCTTTGCAATACCCTCGGCGGCGTTCAGCGCCTTGTCCACACCGGCGGACACATAGATCTTGTCCGCCTCCCGACTGCCGCCGGACACCTTGGGCAGCTTCTCCATCTCATGCCGCAGGGCGGCCTTGAAGGACTCCACCGTCAGCCCCATGTTGGTCAGCAGCTGGGGAATAAAGCCCCCCTCCTGCTCCACCAGAGCGGAGAGCAGGTGGACCTGCTCAATCTGGGGATTGCCGTGCTCGGTGGCCAGGGCCTGGGCCTTCTGGATGGCCTCCAGAGACTTCTGGGTAAACTGGTTCATGTTCATATCGTTCAACTCCTTTGCCGGGCGGGCACACCCGCCCTACTGTCGTTCTGAGCATAGTATACCCCGTCCGTGGGAATTTTCATGAACAGAATGTAAACAATTAGCACTCTCAAAATGAGAGTGCTAATTTCCGTTTCTTCAGTTGGGAGCGGTCAGGCCCGGCTGTGCTCCAGCAGGTCGGCCAGGGTCATGTTGTCCACCACGCCGGATACGGCCCGGTGGATCTCCTGCCACAGGTAGACGGTGGCGCACTCTCCCCGGTGCTGGCAGAACTCCGAGTCGGTGGCACACTCCACAGGGGCCAAGTCGCCCTCCAGGGGGCGGAGAATCTCCCCCACGGTGTACTCCTCCGGCTTCCGCGTCAGCAGGTAGCCGCCGCCGGCACCCCGCACCGAGCGCACCAGGCCCATCCGGGTCAGGGGGGTGACGATCTGCTCCAGGTATTTGTCGCTGATTCCCTGCCGCTGGGACACATCCCGCAGGGAGACGGGCCGCCCGTCGCTGTTGCCGGCCAGGTCCAGCATCAGCCGCAGGGCATACCGGCCCTTGGTGGAAATTTTCATGGGCGCACCTCCCGGAATCTTACTGCGTTGGGCATTTATCTCCTCTTAAAATAACACAGCTTTGGTGGGAATTCAAGTCCATGATTTCTCAAAAACAAGAGGTGGCTTCCCCATGCAATCAGGTTCAGGTTATATATTTCGGTCTGTTGCATCATTTTCACGGACTCTTTCCGTGCAAGGCTCCGCCGGGCCGCATAAAAGTCCGCTTTATGGGACACGCTATCTGGTATCCTGACCTCAGAAAACAGGAAAGGAAGTGTCCCTATGTACGAACTGAGACGGGTCCGGGGCCATGTGGAGGTCTACCTCAACGGCGTGTTCTGCTTTTCCGCGGACACCCAAGGGGAGGCGGAGGCGGAAATCGAGGCGCTGACGGCCTAATATCCCGTGCAATGTTGCCTTTTTTCCCGGGGCGTGGTATACTAAACCGAACACGCAGAGAAAGAGGAACGATGTATGGAGATCAACGGCGCAGAGGTACAGGAAGTTTATTTTTACAAGGACATGGGCCTGTCGGAGGCCACCATGAAGGCCCTGGAGAAAAAGGGCTATGCCCAGGCCACCCCCATCCAGGGGGGCGCCATTCCCTATTTCATGGACTGGAAGGACGTGGTGGCCAAGGCCCCCACGGGCACAGGCAAGACCTTCGCCTTCGGCATTCCCATGGTGGAGCATGTGGACCCGGAGAGCGACCAGGTCCAGGGGCTGATCCTGGCTCCCACCCGGGAGCTGGCCATCCAGATCCGGGACGAGCTGCGGGACCTGTGCGCCTTCCGGGAGGGCGTGCGGGTGGTGTGCCTCTACGGCGGCCAGCCCATCGACAAGCAGATCACCCAGCTGAAGGCCAAGCCCCAGATCGTGGTGGCCACGCCGGGACGGCTCATGGACCACATGAAGCGCCGCACGGTGCGGCTGGACGGAGTGCAGACCGTGGTGCTGGACGAGGCCGACCGGATGCTGGACATGGGCTTTATCCAGGATGTGACCCGCATTCTGGACAAAATCCCCCACCGGCGCAACCTGGGCCTGTTCTCCGCCACCATCAGCCGGGAGGTCATGGACATCTCCTGGGTGTACCAGCGTGACCCGGCGGAGATCACCGTCCGTCCCGTGGAGGAGAACCGCCCGGACATCCAGCAGTACCAGATCGAGCTGATGGGCCGGGAGCAGAAGCTGGACACCATGGTGGCCCTCTTAAACGGCGGCCAATATGAGCGGGCCATCGCCTTCTGCAACACCAAGAATATGACCGACCGGCTGGCCGGCCTGCTGAAGATGCGGGGCATTTCCTGCGAGGCCATCCACGGCGATATTCAGCAGCGGGTGCGGGAAAACACCCTGAAAAAGTTCAAGGAGGGCAAGCTGCGGGTGCTGGTGGCCACCGATGTGGCTGCCCGGGGACTGGACATTGACGACGTGGACGTGGTGTTCAACTACGACGTACCCGACGAGCAGGAGTATTATATCCACCGCATTGGCCGCACCGGCCGGGCCAAAAAGCACGGCGTGGCCTACACCCTGATGGCCTCAGTCACCGAGTCGGTGAAGATGCGGGACATCGCCCGGAACACCCGGGCGGAGATTCAGACGCTGAAATATGACAAGGACGGCTGCCTGATGCTGGTCGAGCCGGAAGCCTGATGAAAACAGGATGGACGGCTTCGCCGTCCATCCTGTTTTACTTTGGAGGGAAATACCATGAACATTCGGATACTGGCGGTGGGCGACGTGGTGGGGGACTGCGGCGTGGAGTTTCTCCGGGGACACCTGCCCGCCCTGCGGCGGCACCTGGCGGTGGACTTCACCGTGGTCAACGGAGAGAACGCCGCCTGCAACGGCCTGCTTCCCCGGCAGGCGGAGGACATCTTCTCCGCCGGGGCCGATGTAATAACAATGGGTAATCACACCTGGGACAAACAACAAATCGTTGACTATATGGAGGACTGCCCCTACCTGCTCCGCCCCGCCAACTACACCGCCAAGGCCCCCGGCCGGGGCTGGGGGGTGTTTGACGGCCCCCGTGGCCTGCGCATCCGGGTGGTCAATCTCATTGGCCGGTGCGAGATGGACGCTAACTTCGACAACCCCTTCACCAAGATGGATGAAATTTTGAAGGGGGAGGCGGCCGACCTGACCCTGGTGGACTTTCACGGGGAGGCCAGCAGCGAGAAAGGGGCCATGGCCTGGTATCTGGACGGCCGGGCTCAGGCCCTGTGGGGCACCCACACCCATGTGCCCACCGCCGACTGCCGGGTGCTGCCCAAGGGGCTGGGCTTTGTCACCGACCTGGGCATGACCGGGCCGGTGAACTCTGTCATCGGCATCAAGCCCAGCCAGGCCATCAACCGGTTTCTGGGGGGGCTGCCCCAGCGGTTCCAGCCCGCCGAGGGGCCCTGCCGGATGGACGCCGTCCTGTTTGACATCGACACCGCCGCCCGCCGCTGCGTCAGCATGGAGCGGGTGGACGTCACCTGAGGAGGGGATGGCATTGAAGATACTGCACGCGGCCGATTTTCACCTGGACTCTCCCTTCCAACGGCTGGACATGGAGCAGGCCATGCAGCGCCGCCGGGAGCTGCGGGAGCTGCCGGGCCGCCTGGCCCGGGCCGCCCGGGCGGAGGGGGTGGACCTGGTACTCCTCCCCGGCGACCTGTTCGATGGGGAGCGGGTGTATCCCGAGAGCATTCAGGCCCTCACCCAGGCCCTGGGCAGTCTGGAGGTGCCGGTGGTCATCGCCCCCGGCAACCACGACTGCGCCGACGGCCGTTCCCCCTACCTGACGGCGGAGTGGCCGGACAATGTGCATATTTTCACCGGGCCGGAGCTGACCTCCTTTGAATTCCCGGCGCTGAACTGCGTGGTCCATGGCTGCGCCTTCACCGCCCCCCACCGGGAAGGCGAGCCTCTGGTGGGCTTTGCCGCGCCGGAGGACGGCAGGCTCCACCTTTTGTGCGTCCACGGCGAGGTGGGTCTGGCCGGGCGCTACGGCCCTATTCCGCCTGATGCCCTGGCCCGCTCCGGGGCGGCCTACGCCGCCCTGGGCCATATCCATACCGGCACTGGGCTTCAGTGGGCGGAGAACACCCCCTGGGCCTATCCCGGCTGTCCCGAGGGCCGGGGCTTTGACGAGTGCGGCGAGAAGGGGGCCCTGCTGGTCACTCTGGATGACGGCGGCGTGTCCGCCCGGTTTATCCCCCTGTGCCGCCGGCAGTACCGTGTTGAACGGGTGGACGTGAGCCGCTTTGAGGAGAGCTTGCCCGCCGGATCCAGCGGCGACCTGGTGCGGATCGTCCTCACCGGGGAGAGTGAGCAGGCCCCCGATCTGGCGGCGCTGACCGCCCTGGCGGCGGAGCGGTTCTTCTACGCCGAGGTGCGGGACGAGACCACCCTGCCCGCCGGCCTGTGGGAGCGGGCGGAGGAGGACACCCTCACCGGCCTGTTCCTGCGGGAGATGCGCCGCCGCCTGGACGCCGCCCCGGAGGAGGAGCGGCCCGGGCTTCTGCTGGCCGCCCGGTTCGGGCTGGCCGCCCTGGAGGGAGGGGAGGACATCCGCCCATGAAAATCAAAAAAATGACCGCCACCTTCGGCGCCCTGGACCGGGCAACTCTGACCCCCGGCGAGGGTCTCACCGTCATCACCGCCCCCAACGAGGGGGGCAAGTCCACCTGGGCGGGCTTTCTGAAGGCCATGCTCTACGGCGTGGACACCCGGGACCGGGACAAGACCGGCTACCTGGCGGACAAGAACCGCTACCAGCCCTGGTCGGGCGCGCCCATGTCCGGGGAACTGGAGCTGGAGTGGCAGGGCCGGGACATCACCCTCCGCCGTGCCTCCAGCCGGTCCGGTCCCTTCCAGAGCTTTGAGGCGGTTTACACCGCCTCCGGCGACCCGGTCCCCGGGCTCACCGGGGCCAACGCCGGCCAGACGATTCTGGGCGCCGGGAAGGATGTGTTTGTCCGCTCCGCCCTGGTGGGCCAGAACGACGCCGCCGTCACCGCCGCCCCGGAGCTGGAGCGCCGCATCGCCGCCCTGGCCACCTCCGGCCAGGAGGACGTGTCCGCCGCCGCCACCCAGAGAACATTGAAGGACTGGCGCAACCGCCGCCGGTCCAACCGGGCCAACGGGCTGATTCCCGAGCTGGAGGAGGAGCTGGCTCAGGTGAACGCCACCCTCCGGGACATCAGCCTGGCCCGGGCCCGCCGGGAGGAGGCCCAGCGCCATCTGGCCGAGCTGAGCCGGGAGCGGACGGAGCTGGAGGCTGAGGCGGAGATTCACCGCCGTCTGGCCGTCAAGGCGCTGAACCGCCGCTACGGCGAGGCCAAGCTCAATCTGGAGCGGGCCCAGGCCGAGCTGGCCGCCCTCCCCGAACCCGACCCCGCCCTGGCCGGGCTCACCGCCGCCCAGGCTCGTCAGCGCGCCGCCGACCTGCGGGCGCAGGCGGAGGAGGCCCGTCAGCAGCGGGAGCAGAGCGTCCGCCGGGCCGTACTACTCCGCCGCCGGGCCCGCTATAAGACCGCCGGCCTGGTTCTTGTACCCCTGCTGGGCATCGGCGGCCTGGCCATGGTGGTGGGCGGCTTTGTGTCGGAGCTCTACCCTCTGGCCTTTTCCGGCATCGGCGTCATGTTCGCCGCGGTGATCGCCATGATGGTCGCCGCCCAGGGCATGGGCTCCATCGACAGGACCCTGACCCGCATGGCCGCCCAAGAGCAGACGGAGGAGCCCGTCCCCGTGCCGGACGCCGAGGGCTACGCCGACTGGCTGGCCCAAAAGGACGCTTTGGAGCGGGAGGTGCGCCACTGTCAGGAACGGCTGGACGACCTGTACGCCCAGGGCGGCCGGGAATACGACACTCTGGAGTTTCTGCGCCAGCCCGTCCGCTCCGCTGCGGAGACCGCCGCCCGGCTGCGGGCCGTGGAGGGGGAGGCCGCCCGCTGGCAGAGCCAGCTGGACCAGGCCACCGGCGCACTCCGCGCCGACCCCCTGGCCCTTGAGGCCCGCCGGGAGGAGCTGACCGCCCAGCTGGCCCGACGCACAGAGGAGCTGGGTGCCCTGACCCTGGCCCTGGACGCCCTGGACGCCGCCAACGCCGCCCTGCGGGAGCGGTTCTCCCCCACCCTCAACCGGGAGGCCGCCGCCATTTTCTCCCGGCTCACCGGGGGCAAATACGACCAGCTCACCCTGAGCCGGGACTTCTCCGCCCTGGCCGGCGGCAGCAACACGGCCCATTCGGCCCTGTACCTGTCCGCCGGGACGGTGGATCAGCTCTATCTAGCAGTCCGCCTGGCCCTGTGCCGGCTGACCCTGCCCGGCGCGCCCATTCTGCTGGATGACGCCCTGTGCGCCTTTGATGACCAGCGCATGGAACTGGCGCTGGATTGTCTCCGGGACATGGCCGGGGAGCGGCAGATCCTGCTGTTCACCTGCCACAGCCGGGAGGCCCGCTGGGCCGACGGCCACGACGTGCCGGTCATCCGCCTGTAAGCGCACTGCGCCCCCGCCGGAACGGCGGGGGCGTTTTCGTCCCGGCGGCCGCGCCTGTGCAATCTTGCACACCCGGCGGCCGGAATATGGAAATTCTCCGGGACGATGCACCAAAAGGGGCAACCCCGGGGCAGTTATCCCTCCCTTTCGGGAGGGATAAAAATATGCAGCAGACTGAAACCTACAAGCTCAATCTCATCGAGGGGAGCGACGCCTTCTCCCCGCAGCCCATGAACGACAACATGGAGGTCATTGAGGGGGCGCTGGAGGCCCTGGCGGGCGGACAGCTCCATATCGCCGCCGGCAGCTACACCGGTACCGGCACCTACGGCGAGGACACCCCCAACAGCCTGACCTTCGACTTCCAGCCGAAGGTGGTCATCATCGATACGGCCGTGTATAATCACTTCGCCGCCTGCCCCTACATCTGGGGCAGCGCCAGCCTGGCTGTGGTCCACGCCTACACCACTACGGGGAGCGTCAGTGCCTACCTTTCCGGGGAAAATGTCGTCACCCTGAACGGCAACACCATGACATGGTATTGCCCCGCCAATGTTCTCAGCGCCGTGGATATACAGCTCAACGTCAAAGGCAATGTGTACCGCTATGTGGCCATCGGCTGAGGGGCCGGAACCCCGGACAGAAAAAACGCCCCCGCACCAAACGGTGCAGGGGCGTCCTTCATTGCTGCAATGCTCGTCAGAACAGGTCTGGCAGATTACACCTCAGCCTCAGCAGCGGGAACGATGTAGATCAGGTCGATGTCGATCACGCCGTCGCGGTTGGAGTCAACAGCATAGTAGAGGATGCTGTCGCCGATCTCCAGCTTGCCGTCAGCGTCGTCGCCCTTGCGCAGGTCGACCAGAGTGACATTGGACATGTCATAGTCGGTGACCTCGTTGGTGGTGACATAGCTGCCGTAGACGTTCTTGACGGTGTCGTTGTAGACGCCATCCTCCAGAGCGACCAGCTCATACACGCCGTACTCGTCGACAGCATACTTGAACATGCCGTCCTCGATGGCCTCATCATAGGTCAGGATGGAGATGGGCTTGCCGTTCAGGTACACGTTGTGAGTGTAGACGGTGACGTTGACGTCCTTGCCGTCCTTATCCTTCTGGACCATGATGTTGCTCTCAACAGCGGAGCCAGCGAAGGCCAGAATGGCGGTGTCGTACTCGGTCTCAACCTCGATGGGAGTCTCGGGATAGAAGACCTTGGTGACGGTCTTGTTGGTGCTGTCCTTGATGGTGGTGAACACAACCCAGACGGGGTTGGCAGCCACAGCGCCCTTCAGGTTGCCGGTCGCAACGACCAGCTTATCCAGAGAGCCGGCCACGCTGATGTAGCTGGCGGTGTTGTAGTAGTAGCCGTCAACGCTGATCTTGTTGGCAACCAGGGTCAGCTTGGTGGCGCTCTCAGCGGTCACCAGATCGTTGACCTTGGTGGTCTTGTTGTACTCAACAGCGGCGATGGTGCCCACGAGGGCCTCGTTCTTCTCGCCGACAACATAGGTGACCTCATTGCCGTCCATATCAACGCCCTGAGCGTAGATAGTGGTGGTCTCGGGAGAACCGGTGTTGGGGATGTCGTTGCCGTACTTGTCCTTCTCAGCGGGAACCTCGGGAGTCTTGATGCTGTAGAAAGCGGTCACATAGACCAGGACCTCGGGAGTCTCAACGGGAGTCTCGGCGGGACGGGCAACGGCGATGACGGTGCCCTCGCTGGACAGCCACAGGACCCACTCAGTGCCCAGGGTCACACCGGCAAAGGGAGTGCGGCCAGGAGCGGCATAGTAGGTGGCGGTGCCGGCCTTGACATAGCCAGTGCCCTTACCGGTGACGGTAACGGTGACGGACTCAGCCTCAACGCAGCTCAGGAAGCCGTTGGGGGTGGTGTCGTCGCCCTGAGGAACGACCAGATAGGTGCCGCCCTTGACATAGGTGTCCTTCGCAGCGACAACGTCCTCGGAGTAGCCATTCTCCACCTCGAAGGTGAAGGTGTACTTGCCGTTGGCGTCAGCCTTGTCGGAGACGGCGGTCACGGTGGCCAGGTACTCGATGGTGGCCATCAGCTTGTAGCTGTTGGCGCCGTCAGCGTAAACGGCAACGGGAGCCTCGGTCTTGGCAGTGCTCTTCAGGAAGTCAACGGTCTCGGCAGCGGAGAAGGTCTCCTTCTGCTCGCCGTTGGCAAACCACTTGGCAGTGACCTTGTTGTTCTTCTCAACAACGCCCAGATCCTTGGCGATGGTGGCATAGGAGGTGCCGGTGGCATAGGTGGTGACATAAGCGTCATCCACGAACTCATCGGTGACGACCTTGTCGTTCACGGTCCAGACATGGACCTTCAGGCCGGACTCGTTCACATAGTCCTCGCAGGCCACACCCAGCTTGGCAGCCAGGGTGCCGGTGGTGGGACGACGGACAGCCAGCTCGCCGCCAACAGCAGCCTTGTACAGCAGGGCGTCCTGCAGGTTGTCGAACTCAACCTCGCCGTCCTCGAAGACCAGGACGTACACGGTGGAGCCGGAAGCGCTCTTGAACAGGGAGTTGAAGATCATCTGGGCAGCCTGCTCACGGGTCAGGTTGGCAGACAGGACCTGGTTCTCCATGCCGCCGGCCAGCAGGCCGTTGTCCTTCAGAGCGGTGGCCACGTTCAGCTTCCAGTCAGAGCCGGTGAACTGATCGGGAGTGCACAGACCGGTGGCGATCAGCAGCATCTTGCCGAAGGCATAGCCGTTCAGAGCGCTCTTGGGCAGGAACTTGCCGTCGCCCACGCCGACGATGATGCCCTTGCTGGCGCAGTACTTGACATAAGGCTCAGCCCAGTTGTTCACGTCGGTGAAGGGGTTGTCGATGGCGTCCACGGTGGCGGCGGTCAGGTCATGACCCTCCACGGCGTAGGCGATCAGCTTGGCAGCAGCCTCACGATTCAGAACGGAATTGGGCAGGAACTCGCCGTTGCCCACACCGGTGAACACGCCGGCGGCGGTCAGGACTTCCACGGCCTCCTTATAGCTGATGTCAGCATCATCGCTATAAGCGGTCGCGCTGGCAGTGACCATC
>JBJEYO010000109.1:0-9515 GCA_051886935.1 Candidatus Enterenecus sp.
ATCAGGGTGGGATAGGCCCCGTCGAGCTCGCCCCCCACATACTGGGACAGCGGGATGGAGTTCAGGGGAAAGGTCTTGTCCGCCCGCTTGGTCTCCACCTTGAAGGTGCGGGCGGCGGCGAGCTTGTCCCCCAGATACTCCTTGGCGCACTCCACGATGGCGTCCTTATCCTTGGGGCAGCTGGCCGCCCGGCACAGGCCCACCACGCCGAACAGCTTCCGCATGGCCTCCCAGGCGCCCTCGAAGTCGCAGTTGTCGTCCATGGGCTCCACATAGGTGGCGGACTGGCGGGTATAGACCCGGAACTGGCCGTACTTCTTCAGCCGCCGCTTGGCGTTGCCCATGAGCTTTTCCTCAAAGCCCCGGCGGTTCAGGCCCTTCAGCACCATCTCGCCCTGCTTGAGCAGCATGATTTCTCTCATACATGACCTCCATACACACAAAAGCGCCCCCGTCTGGGGGCCTGTTTTTTCCCATTTTATCGCGGACGAGCCCTTCTGTCAAGGCGGATGAGCGCCCCCGCCCCGCTTGAAAAAGGCGGACCGGTATGGTAATATCATACATGACCGTGCCGGGGCGGGCGGACCCGGCGGCACCGCCATCCCGCCCCACAACTGATTTGCAGAGGAGGATCCCTATGGCGCGCACTCGCTGGTACAAGGACATGGTGTTCTATCAGATCTGGCCCCGCAGCTTCAAGGACGGCGACGGGGACGGCATGGGCGACCTGTACGGCGTCCTGGAGAAGCTGGACTACATAAAGTCCCTGGGCTGCGACGGGATCTGGTTCTCCCCCCTGTACCCCTCCCCCGGCGTGGACTGCGGCTACGACATCTCCGACTACATGGACATCGACCCCATGTACGGCGGCATGGAGGCCTTCCGAAAGGTGCTGGACGGCGCCCACGGGCGGGGCATGAAGGTCATCATGGACCTGGTCATCAACCACACCAGCGACGAGCATGAGTGGTTCCAGAAAAGCCGCCGCCGCGAGGACCCCTACACCGACTACTACATCTGGCGCCCCGCCAAACCGGACGGCAGGCTGCCCAACAACTGGGACAGCATGTTTGAGGGCAAGGCCTGGCAGTGGGACGAGGTGCGTGGAGAATACTACCTCCACCTGTTCGCCGTCAAGCAGCCCGACCTGAACATGGACAATCCCCTGGTGCGGGAGGAGGTCAAAAAAGTCCTCCGGTTCTGGTTGGACCTGGGGGTGGACGGCTTCCGGGAGGATGTGATCACCTTCATCTCCAAAAAGGAGGGTCTGCCCGACGACCGCCTGCTCCCCTTCAACAAGGGCATCCGCCAGTACAACCACGGCCCCCACATCCACGAATACCTGTCCGAGTTCCGCCGGGATGTGCTCTCCCACTACGACTGCATGACCCTGGCGGAGGCCCCCATGGTGTCCCCCGAGCTGGCCCTGAAGTACATCCCGGAGCGGGAGGACGGCGAGATGGACATGATGATCCAGTTCCAGTCCATGTGCGCCGACTGCTTTTACAGCGACTACATGCACCGGGAGTTCTCCCTGAACAAGCTGAAAAAGGCCTGGAGCGCCTGGCAGACCAAGCTGGACGGCAAGGCCTGGAACATGCTCTACCTGGAAAATCACGACCATCCCCGCATCATCTCCCGCTACGGCAGCGAGCAGTTCCGGGCCGAGAGCGGCAAGATGCTGGCCACGGCCTACCTGTTCCAGAAGGGCACCCCCTTCGTCTACCAGGGCCAGGAGATCGGCATGACCAACTGGTACCCCGAGGACCCGTCCATGTACGAGGACGTGCAGACCCGCTGGCAGTACGAGAACAAGGCCACTAAGGAATCCCCCCGCACCCGGCTCCAGCGGCTGTGGAACGGCTCCCGGGACTCCGCCCGCACCCCGGTCCAGTGGTCCGCCGGGCCCAACGCCGGTTTCACCACCGGCACGCCCTGGTTTTATGTCAACCCAAACTACACCGAGATCAACGTGGCGGACCAGGAGGACGACCCCAACTCCGTGCTGAATTTCTACCGTGAAGCCATCGCCCTGCGCAAGTCCCTCCCCGTGGTGAAGGAGGGGAACTACCGGGAGTATCAGCGCCCCTCTCCCATCTTTTACACCTACTCCAGGGAGGGCGCCGGCCAGCGCCTGCTGGTGGTCTGCTCCTTCTCCCCCCGGTCGCAGCGGTACTGGGCTCCCAGAGGCTTCGACCTGTCCAGGGGCAAGCTGATTCTGTGCAATTATCCCGACGCCCTGACCGGCGCCGACGGCTACGCCGCCCGGCCCTACGAGGCCAGGGTCTACCTGTGGGAGTGACCTTTTTAAATCAGAACGTCTTATTCAAAAACTGAGCGGGGCAGGCGCCGTCACCGGCGCCTGCCCCGCTTGGTTCACTTTTATCCCTTGGGGTCGGGCAGCACATAGCTGTAATAGTCGTACTGGATGAGCAGCTTGGCGTAGCTGTACTTGGCCTGGACCAGCCGGGACACGGTGGACACATAATTGTCGTCCACCTCCACGCCGGGGTTGGGGGTGAAGGTCTTGGTTGAGGCCTCGTAGGTGCCCGCCTCGGTGATCCAGCTGTTGCCGAAGCCGGTGTTGGCGAACACCACCAGAGGCATACAGGTGGAGGCCTGGTCAACCTCATAGTTGGTGGCGAACACGTCCCGGCCGGAGTACAGCCGGGAGTCGTACTCCAGACCGAACAGGTTGCACAGGGTGGGCACAATGTCGATGGAGGAGCAGGGGGTGTCCACCACCACGGGCTCCTCCATGGAGCCGCACCACAGGATGAGGGTGTTGCGGTAGCGGGAGGTGTCCTTCTCCGAGTCGTTCAGGCCGGTCAGCTCGTTGTAGTAATCCACATCCCCTTCCGCCATGGCGTAGGGGTAGTGGTCGGCGGTGAGGACGATAACGGTGTCGTCGGCGATACCCGCCGCCTCCAGCTGCTCCACCAGGTAGGCCATGGCGTACTCCAGCTCCAGGTTGCAGGCGATATAGGCCTGCACCGACTCGGAGGCGTCGGGATAGGCCGCCTGCGCCGCCTCCCGGTTCTTCCGGGCCATGGCGTTGCCGCCCCAGTTGTAATTGCAGTGGCCGCTGACCGTCATATAGTAGGCGTGGAAGTTGGTGCCGTTCTCCACATAGTCCTGGATATAGCCGTCCACGGTGGCCTGCATCATCTCCAGGTCGGAGTTGGGCCACAGGCTGGAAGCCAGCACCAGGCCGTTGTCGATGCCGTAGTAGTCATAACCCAGGTTGGGGTGGGTCTCGTTGCGCCCGTAATAGGTGTAGGTGTTGTTGTGGTAGGCCAGGGTGTTGTAGCCCAGAGCCTGGAACTGCCAGCCCAGGGCCGTAGGCATGGACTTGTCCGCGCTGACCCGGAAGGACAGACTGCCGCCGATCCAGGTGGGGATGACGCCGGTCATGACGGCGAACTCGCCGCCGGTGGTGGACTGGGTCCAGTTGGGCTGGTAGTAGTTGTTGAACACAAAGCCCTCGTGGCTCAGCCGGTACAGGGTGGGGGTCAGCTCCTCGCTGATCACATAGGGGGAGAAGGCCTCCGCCGTGATAAGGATCAGGTTCTTCCCCTCGAACAGGCCGGTGTACTCGTTCTGCTGGGAGGGGGTGATGCTGCCGAAATACTGGTGCAGGCCCTTGATGGTGTCGTTCTGCTCCCCCTCGGCCAGGGCCTCAAAGTCGATGTCCAGCATGTTGTAGCCGTAGACGATGGGGCTGGGGCTGGGCTCGTCCGAGGGCTCCCCGGATGGCTCGTCCGAGGGCTCCTCGGAGGGGGAGACCACCGGGTCGGAGGGGATGGCCGGGCCCACGGGTATGTCGATGAGGGGCTCCTCCGGTGTGCCGAAAATGCTGTACTCCGCCTCCAGGCGCAGGCAGGTGAACACGCCGAAATGGGGGATGGAGGCGTTGGCGGAGAAGTCATAGGTGTAGAAGTTCTTGGCCCCGCCGAAGTCGGACAGCAGGAAGCCGAACAGCTGGCACAGCACCAGCAGCACGGCCAGCAGGATGCGGGCGCCCCCGGCCTGGCCCCGCTCGTAGACCACCTGGCGCCGCAGCAGGATAAACACCACCAGCGGCACAAGGGACAGGAGGATGAAGGGGATCCGGGCCGTCACCACCTCCACCAGGGTGCCGAAGAAGTCGCTCACCACCTCGCCGGCCATCTGGTTCATGTAGCCGATGCCGAAGTAGGTCTTGAAGAAGCTCTTGCAGCAGTACTCAATGCAGACATATACCGTTCCAAAAGCCAGCAGCAGTCCGCCGATCACACGGCTGACCTTTTTCCAGGGCAGCAGGTCCAGGATCAGGAAGATGAGCAGACCCGCCGCCACGGAGAAGAGCAGGATCCGCAGCAGAGCCATGGAGAAGAAGGGGTTGTCCTGGTCAAACAGCCGCACCAGCAGCTCATGATACAGGATAGCCACCGGGAAAAACGCCGCCGACAGCAGGGGCGAACCGCTGAACCGGCCGCCTCTGCGTCCGGTCTGTCTGGGCATCACACGCTTGGGTTTGTGCATAATCGTGCCTCGCTCTCTATTGTTCCGGCCCCCGGTCGAGGGGGCGGTCATGGGTAAAAGTAGCTTTTATACCATAGCATAACAGCGCCGATTTTTCAACGGCGGGAAAAAATTTAAGGAAAACATAAACTCCCCTGCCTGGTTTGACGCACCGCCGCGGAAAAGGTTCCCTCCCCGCCCAAAAAAGACCGGCAGCGCCATCACTGCGTGGGTCGCGGCGACCCCGGCGCGCCACCCCAAAGCCTTCTCTGTATCGGCCCGGCGGTGATTCCCTGCCACGCGCAGGGGCGGCCCCACGTGGCCGCCCCTGCGGTAAGGCCATCGCCGCGGCGCCAATTTCTCGTTCCTAATCTCCCCTCACAGCCCCGTCTGAATCTCCACCCCGGTGTAGTAGTGGGTCACGATCTCCTGCCAGGTGCTTCCTTCCTTGGCCATGGCGTTGGCCCCATACTGGCTCATGCCCACCCCGTGGCCGTAGCCGATGACGGAAAAGGTGAACACCCCCTCCGCCTCCTCCACCGTGAAGCAGGCCGAGCGCAGGGAAAACAGGGCCCTTGCCCCGCCGCCGGACAGGGTGATCCCACCCACATCCATCTCCGCCACCCGGCCGGAGGCGGTGTAGCTGGTATCGGTGATCCACCCCGACGGGTCGCCGGACAGGTCAGCCCCCGGATAGGCGGCCATCACCAATTCCTTCAGCTCCTCCGCTGTCAGGGTGACGGTGGAGCGGTAGTTGGGCACCTCGTCCCCCTCCGGGCTGTCCACCGACACCAGGTAGGGCAGACTGCTGCCCCACACCTCCGCCGCGTCCTCGGTGGCGGCGGTGGAGGAGGAGAAAAAGGCAGCCTGGATGGGCTCACCCTCATAGGTCAGCACCTGCCCGTCCGTGTCCGCCACGGCGGCGGCGATCTTGGCCGCGTAGGTCTCCGCCGCGTCCCCCCAGCGCTCCGCCGCCTCCTCCCGGGTGGTATAAGCCTGACAGCAGGCCGAGTCGTCGCACACATCGGCCCCCTCCCCGCTGTGCCTGCCCGCCGACATCTTCCACAGGCAGTAGGTGCGGGCGCACACCGCCTGGGCCTTCAGCGCCTCCGGCTCAAAGGAGGCCGGCATCTCCGCCGCCACCACCCGCCACAGGTACTCGTCCATGGTCAGCGCCTCCACCTGTCCGTCCTCCCGCAGCACCCGGACGGTATACGCCCCGTCCCGGCCGGCGGCGGAGCTTGGCTCCGCCGAGGCCGATGGGCTGGCCGGAAGCAGCTGGGGCAGCTCCGCCGCATCGGTGCGTCCCGCCGCCAGCAGCGGCAGCAGCAGCACCGCCGCCCCCAGCAGGGCGCCGGCGGCCAGCGGCCGGATGACCCAGGCCCAGATTCCCGGTTTCTGCAATTTTTATCGCTCCCTCCTGCATTTTTACCCGTTTTTTCTCTGCCGGGCCCCGTATTTTTGAATAATGTGTGGTTGACTGGTTCAGCGGGACAGGATATACTGTTCATACCACTATGTATGGAGGTGCCCCTATGAATTCCGCCGACACCATGGACACCCTGGACAGCAAGTCCAAGGCCTTCCTTCAAGATATATGCAGCCAGTACGGCCCTCAGCACCGGGTGCCGCCCCAGCTGTACGAAAAGTACGGCGTCAAGCGGGGTCTGCGCAACAGCGACGGCACCGGCGTCATGGCCGGTATCACCCAGATCGGCAACGTCCGGGGCTACTACCTCCAGGACGGCGAAAAGATCCCCCGGGAGGGCCAGCTCATCTACCGGGGCTACGATGTGAAGGATCTGATCGGCGGCTTCACCGGCGAGGGCCGGTTCGGCTACGAGGAGACCGCCTACCTGCTGCTGTTCGGCGCCCTGCCCGACCGGGAGCAGCTGGACACCTTCTGCCAGCTCCTCTCCCGCTACCGCAGCCTGCCCGCCGGCTTTACCGAGGACATGATCCTCAAGGCCCCCAGCAACGATGTGATGAACAAGCTGGCCCGCGCCACCCTGGCCCTGTACTCCTACGACCCCGACCCGGAGAACACCTCCCTGGAGTACGAGCTGCTCCAGGCCATCCGGCTCATCGCCCGGTATCCCACCATCGTGGCCCACGCCTTCGCCTGCAAGCGGCACTATTTCGACAACGAATCCCTCTACCTCCACCGGCCCCAGGAGGGTCTGAGCGTGGCGGAGAACTTCCTCTACTCCGTGCGCCACGACAACCGGTACACCGAGGAGGAGGCCCGGCTGCTGGACCTGTGCCTGGTGCTCCACATGGAGCACGGCGGCGGCAACAACTCCGCCTTCGCCTGCCGGGTGCTGTCCTCCACCGGCACCGACATCTACTCCGCCGTGGCCGCGGCGGTGGGCTCCCTGAAGGGCCCCCGGCACGGCGGTGCCAACAAGAAAGTCATGGAGATGTTCGGCCACATCGAGCGGGACGTGTCCGACTGGACCGATGACGACGAGGTCAGCGCCTATCTGGAAAAGCTGCTCCGCCGGGAGGCGGGGGACGGCTCAGGCCTCATCTACGGCATGGGTCACGCCGTCTACACCCTGTCCGATCCCCGGGCGGTGCTGCTGAAGCAGTTCGCCCGCCAGGTGGCCGAGAGCAAGGGGATGCTGGAGGAGTTCCGGCTGTTTGAGTCGGTGGAGCGGCTCACCCCAGAGGTGTTCGCCCGGGTCACCGGCCAGAGCAAGGTCATGTGCGCCAATGTGGACCTGTACTCCGGCCTGGTGTACAAGATGATGGACATCCCCCCCGAGCTGTATACCCCCCTGTTCGCCATCGGCCGCATCGTGGGCTGGTGCGCCCACCGGGTGGAGGAGGTCTACAACCCCTCCGGCCGCATCATCCGCCCGGCCTACAAGGCCATCTGCCCCCAGCGCGGCTTCGTGCCGCTGGCAGAGCGGTAAGACAGAAAAACACCCCAAAGAAAACCCGCCCCGGGCGCCAACGGCGCCCGGGGCGGATCCATTATTCGATCTCAAGGACGGTCAGCACCCCGTCCCGCACGGAAAAGCGCACCTCCAGCCCGGCGAAGCCGAAGCCGTACACCCGGTCCGGGTCGTGCTGGTAGGAGGGCCTGGGGTCCTGGGCCAGCACCCCCCGGAGGGCCTCCCGGCGGTCCTCCGGCACCCGCGCCAGCAGCGCCGGCGGTATGTCCACCTCCAGCAGGTAGTCCTGCCCCGGGGCGGTAAAGCCCTCGCTGGCCTCCGGATGGCAGTCGGCGTAGGGCACATAGGGCTTGATGTCGTAAATGGGGGTTCCGTCCATCAGGTCGGCCCCCGACACATGGAGCACCGTGCCCAGCTCCCCGGTGTGCTCCACTCCCTCCAGCCGCACGCAGGACAGGCCGATGGGGTTGGGGCGGAAGGGGGAGCGGGTGGCAAACACGCCCAGCCGGGCGTTGCCTCCCAGCCGGGGCGGGCGGACCGTGGGCGACCAGCTCTGCCGCTTGGCCTGGGAGAACTCCCAGATGAGCCACAGGTGGGAGAAGCCCTCAATGCCCCGCAGGGCCTCCGGGTCCCGGTACTCCGGCTCAAACACCACCGTGGCGCGCAGCTCCGCCACCAGGCCCGCCTGGCGGGGTATGCCGAACTTGGTGGGAAAGTCCGACCGGATATGGGCGATAGGTTTCATTCTGTCCCTCCGCTGCTATGCTCTGTCAATACTCGACTTCCTCGCTGAGGGGCAGCTCCAGCAGCTCGGGGCACTCCAGCAGCTTCTTCACCAGGCGCACGGTCTTGGAGTAGTAGTAGCCGTCGGCCAGCCGCTCGTCGATGGTCAGGCCCAGGTCGATGCTGTCCCGCATGGTCATGCTGCCGTCCTCGTCGAAGAAGGGGCGCTTTTTCACCTCACCTATGGCCACGAACACGGAGTTGGTGCCCCAGTTGGTCAGGTGGTGGTAGCCGGAATGGAGCTTGATGGAGCCCAGATTGGTGAACACCGCCGAGGAGTAGTAGGGATCGGCGGCGATGAGGAAGTTGGGCACCCAGCCGTGGCGGTCCAGGAAGCAGATGATCCCCACCAGGAACTTGGACAGGGACCGGGGCATCCTGTTCAGGATGTCCATGCTGTCGCTGGAGCTGTCGGACAGATTCTTGTCCCGGCAGGCGGACACCTGCTCATAGATCGCGTCGTGGATAGCGTCCAGATTGTCGCTCTCCTTGGTGTGGATAAAGGCCAGTCCCTCGGCTCCGCCGTCGCTGAAGATCTTCTTGATGACAAAGGCGGCAGACACCTCGTTGCGCTGGTAGGTATTCTTGTTGACGATGAAGCGGTTCAGCTTGGGGCGCAGGGTGATGGCCTTGACCACGGCGGTCACGATGATCTGGAACACATTGTACTTGTACTCCGGATTCTCCGCGTTGCGCTTTTCCAGATAGGCGTTGACGTTGGTCAGGTCGATACGCTCGGAGATGAAGGCCTCATTGTCACAGCGGTTGGGGTAAATGATGGGCATGATGAAGTGCATCGCGTCGATGTCCCGCAGCAGCTTGCCGTCACGCCGGTCTCCCCATCTGCGTTTTTCAGACATAATTCCCACTCTTTCTCTCAATTCTCGGCCTGTAAACAGGTTGTTATATTATACACCCAAACCGGGGCGGGCACAAGGGAAAAGTGGGGCTTCTCCCGGTACGGAACGGGAACGGGAAAGCAATGGACGCGGTGCAGAGTCGCCTGCGCCGCGCCCATTGCCAAGCCAAAATTTGCTGGGGGACATATTCATCAGGGCCGCTTGCCGGCCCGGCCGGACAGGCAGGTCCCGGCGCCGAATGGCCGCTTCAAATAGCCCGCCCGGTTTCCCTTATATTCCCATTATAGGCCGTTTTGCGCCATTTGTCAACCGCTGGAAGCTGTCGTGGAAATGAAAGAGGGGCAGCAAGCGGGTTCGGGGCGGCGGCCTTTGAGCGAAAAACCGCCGCGGACGATACGGGTCCGCGGCGGTATGGCACCCCGAACTGGATTCGAACCAGCGGCCTTCCGCTTAGGAGGCGGACGCTCTA
>JBJEYO010000110.1:0-9473 GCA_051886935.1 Candidatus Enterenecus sp.
AGTGAGTTTCATTCCAAGGAGGTTTTATATCCATGGCAAACAAAAAGATTCTTGAGCGCAGCGAGATCCCTGAGCAGTACACCTGGAATACCGGCGACCTGTTCCCCTCGGACCAGGCGTGGGAGGAGGCCTTTGCCGAGGTCCAGACCTATATCCCCAGGCTGTCCGCCTTTGCCGGCCGGCTGTGTGAGAGCGCCGCCACCCTCTATGAATATGTCACCCTGGACGAGGAGCTGGATCAGAAGCTGAGCCGCCTGTTCAACTACGCCCAGCGCAAATACGACCAGGACACCCGTGTGCCCGCGTACCAGGCCATGTCCGGCAAGATCATGTCTTTGGCCGTTGCTCTGCAGGGCGCCACCGCCTTCCAGCTGCCCGAGCTGATGAAGCTGGAGGACGAGAAGCTGGAACAGTTCTACAAGGACGAGCCCCGGCTGGAGCTGTACCGCTTGAGCTTTACCCGTATTCGGGACAAGCGGGAACACATTCTGTCTGACGCGGAGGAAAAGCTGCTGGCCGCCGCCAGCGAGATGGCCAATGTGCCCGACGATGTGTTCTCCAAGCTGACCAACGCCGACCTGACCTTTGCCGACGCGGTGGACAGCCAGGGCGGAAAGCACCCCATCAGCAACGGCTCTTACGGCCTGTGCATCGAGAGCGAAGACCGGGTGCTGCGCAAGAGCGCCTTTGAGAGCATGTACGCCGGCTACGGCTCCATGAAGAACACCCTGGCCGCCTCCCTCAACGGCCAGATGAAGCAGCTGCAGTTCTCCGCCAACGCCCGCAGATACCCCAACACCCTGGCCGCCGCCCTGAGCAACACCCGCGTACCCGAGGAAGTGTACCACAACCTCATCAAGACGGTGAACGCCAACCTGGACAAGTTCCACCGCTATGTCCGCCTGCGCAAGAAGCTGCTGGGCGTGGACGAGCTGCACATGTATGACATCTACACCCCCATGGTGTCCGGCGTGGAGATGAACATCCCCTATGAGCAGGCCAAGGAGACCGTCTACGAGGCCCTGGCCCCCCTGGGGGAGAACTACCGCGCCATTCTGAAGGAGGGCTTTGACAGCCGCTGGATCGACGTGTACGAGAACGCGGGCAAGCGCTCCGGCGCATACTCCTCCGGCGGCTCCGAGCCCCATCCCTATGTGCTGCTCAACCACAAGGACAACCTGGACAGCATGTTCACCCTGGCCCATGAGATGGGCCACGCCCTCCACTCCTACCACTCCGGCCATACCCAGCCCGTCCCCTACCGCCACTATGTGATCTTCGTGGCGGAGGTGGCCTCCACCTGCAACGAGGCCCTGCTGATGGAGTACCTGCTGGCCAGGACCACCGACAAGAAGGAGCGGGCCTACCTCATCAACCACTTCCTGGACAAGTTCAAGGGCACCCTGTACCGCCAGACCCAGTTCGCCGAGTTTGAGCTGCGGATGAACGAGCTGTGCGCCCAGGGCCAGACCCTGACCGCCGACCTGCTGAGCCGGGAGTACAAGGCCCTCAACGAGAAGTACTACGGCCCCGACATGATCTCCGACAACGAGATCGCCCTGGAGTGGGCCCGCATCCCCCACTTCTATTACAACTACTATGTGTACCAGTATGCCACCGGCTATTCCGCCGCCATCGCCCTGTCCCGCCGCATCCTGCGGGAGGGTGAGCCTGCCGTGAAGGACTATCTGGAGTTCCTGTCCGGCGGCTGCTCCAAGGACCCCATCGACCTGCTGAAGGGCGCCGGGGTGGATATGGGCAGCCCCGCCCCCGTCCAGTCCGCCCTGGACCTGTTCGGCGAACTGCTGGACGAGATGGAGCAGCTCATGGCCGACTGAGCCGGCGGACCGCAGCATCCTCTGTAATAACGAAAAGGCTGGAGAATTTTCGCAATTCTCCAGCCTTTTTCTCATTTGATGTAGTAGACGTAGTTCTCCTTCCGGGGCGCGGCGGGCTTGCAGGGTCCGTCGGGGTAGCCCAGCACGCAGTTGCCGATGCCCTCGTAGTCCCCCTCGATGCCCAGCTTTTCCAGGATGGCCTTGCCCTCCGGGCTGTCGAAGGTCTCCTTGGCCCGGTGGACCCAGCAGCTGCCCAGGCCCTTGTCATGGGCGGCCAGCATCAGGTTCCCCATGACAAGGCTGCCGTCGCACACATGGGTGAAAATATTCCGGTCCCCCAACACTACCAGCACCACCGGAGCGCCGTAGAAGGGGTCAAATCCCTCCTCCTTGCCCATGATGGCGGCATTGATGCGGGAGAGCTGGTCCCGTGTCTCTTTGTCAGTCACCGCCAGGATGATGGGGGACTGCTTCCCCATGCCGGTGGCGGCGTAGGTGCCCGCCTTCAGGATCTCCTCCAGTACCTCCTCGGGCACCGGGTCGGACTTGTAGCTGCGGCAGCTTCTCCGCTCCAAAAGCGCTTTCATTGTCTCCATTTTGATTTCCTCCTGTATTATTTTAATTATTATTCACTTTCAGTAAACAGTTTCCAGGGAAATTCCCTTGGCGGCTGGGCGGTGAACTCCAGGCGCTCCCCTGTGGAGGGATGGTCGAAGGCCAGCCGGTGGGACCACAGGGCCAGGGGGCAGCCGTCCTCCAGGGTGCTGTACTTCCGCTCCCCCACCAGGGGCAGCCCCCGGGAGGCGAACTGCACCCGGATCTGGTGGGTGCGCCCGGTGCGCAGGGTAATCCGGACCAGGCTCAGGCCGTCCCGCTCCCCCAGCGTGTCATAGTCCAGCACCGCCTCCTGCACCCCCTTGCCGGGGCCGTCGGCCACATAGGTCATCCGCCGGGCCTTGTCCCGGCCCAGCAGGTCGGTGAGCGTGCCCTGCGCCTCCGCCGGGCGGCCGTGGACCACCGCCAGATACTCCTTTTCAAAGGTGCGCTCCATGATCTGCCCGCCCAGGGCGGAGGCGTTCTCCGCCCCCAGGGCCAGCACCATCAGGCCACTGACCACCCGGTCCAGCCGGTGGACGGTGCGCAGCTCCCGGCCCAGGCCCAGCTCCTCCCGCAGCAGCTCCGGCAGGCCGCCGGGCTCGTCGGTGGAGAGGACGCCCGCGGGCTTGACGCACACCACCAGGCTGTCGTCACGATACCGAATGTCCATCATCTCGTCATCCCCGCCAAATGTCCGCTGGCCCACGCCCACTGCAGATTATAGCCGCCGCAGTCCCCGTCGATGTCCAGCACCTCGCCGGCGGCGTACAGGCCGGGCACCAGCCGGCTCTCCAGGGTGTCCGGGTCAAACTCGTCGGTGCGCGCCCCGCCCACGGTGACCTGGGCGCCCTCAAAGCCCTGGGTGCCGGTGACGGGCAGGGCAAAGTCCTTCAGCGCCCCGGCGATCCGGTTCACATCCCGCTGCCTGAGTCCGCCCACCGGCGCGTTCAGGTCATAGCCCGCGTACCGCAGCACCGTGCGGCCCAGGCGGTTGTGCACCATACCGGTCAGCAGGTTCTCCAAAGTCAGCCCGGGCAGGGCCTGCCGCCGGGCCTCCACCAGCTCCGCCGTTCCGGCGAAGTCCAGGCTCCGCAGGAGGTCCAGGTGTATGGTCAGCCCCTCTGGCTTCACCGCCGCCGCCCGGGAGATCTCGAAAATGGCCGGGCCGCTGACGCCGTAGTCGGCAAACTGCACCTCCCCGGCGCTCTCCGCCAGCGTCTGCCCGTCCCGCTCCAGCCTGACCCCCGCGTCCGCCCGGACACCCTTCAGCGAGCGGACAAAGGTGTTGTCGGTGCGCAGCTGCACCAGTGCCGGGTACAGTTTGGTCACGCGGTGGCCCAGGGAGGAGAGCAGCTCATAGCCGCTCTTTGTACCCCCCAGCTTGCCCCCGGCCATACCGCCGCAGCAGATGATGACCTTGTCCGCCGGAACGCTGCCGCTGTCGGAGCACACGGAGAACCCGTCCCCCACACGCCGGAGGGCGGTCACGTCGAAGTCGGTGCACACATCCACGCCCGCCGCCTCCACGGCAAAGCGCAGCACGTCCACCACGCTGCCCGCCTGGTCGGACAGGGGGTACACCCGGCCGCTGTCCTCCGCCGTGGTGAGCAGCCCCAGCGCCCGGAAGAAGGCCAGCGCCTCCTCCGGGCCGAAGGCGGCCAGGGCAGGCCGGACGAAATCCGGGTGGGCGCCGTGGTAGTTTTTCTCGGAGAGCTGCAGATTGGTCAGGTTACACCGTCCGTTGCCCGTGGCCAGCAGCTTGCGGCCCACCCGGCTCTGCCGCTCCAGCAGCACCACGGAGGCCCCCTGTTGGGCCGCGGTCAGCGCCGCCATCAGCCCGGACGCGCCGCCGCCGATCACCGCCACCGTCATCCTGTCCACCCGCCTTTCCTTATCCTGTGGTTTGTACTTGGGTATATACGACCCCGGAGAAATCCCGGTCCAGCCAGCCGTCCAGCTCAGCGCCCCGCTCCACGGCCTCAAAAAAGCGCCGGATCTGCTCAGCCGCGGGAGGCACGGTCTCCTCCAGCAGCGACATCAGCACCAGATTGCTGTCCGCGCAGGCCGCCGCGGGCTCCCCGGCCAGCACCACCCCGGCGGCGCCCTTCAGCGGCCCCGCCCAATGGCATGCCCGGTCGGCCAGCCGCCCCAGCCCGGTGCCGTACAGCCGGGCCAGCAGCTCGGTGTCCCGCCGCATGGCCAAAAAGCCCTGCTTCGTCTCCTTCGGCCCCGCCTGGGTATAGGCCCGGGCCGCCGCCCGGTAGGCCGCTCCGCCGGGCGGCTCCGGCATATGGGCGTGGGCGGTCTCCAGCCCGGAGCGCTCCATCAGCAGCCGGTCAAACTCTGCCTCAATGGCCAAGTGGGTGATCTCCCCCTGAGCCGCCGTCCCGTTCACATAGGGGTGGCAGGCGCTGTCCAGAGCCAGGTGGCACAGAAAGCCGGCGGCATAGCCCCGGCTCATAGGCATGTCCTCCTCCACCGCGGCCCGCAGCCGCTGAAACGCGGGCAGGGCGGAGCGCTTGTGCATCTCCAGCCCCTCCAGCCGGGCAGGGTTCCGGGTGAGGGGATGGTAGAAGAACAAAATATCCGGGCCCAGGCAGCCCAGGTCAAAGGCGGGCCGCTCCTCCTCCAGAACCGCCCGCAGAGCGGAGGGGAGGGCGTCCAGCACCCGCGCACCGAATGTCAGATGGGTAAAATAGTTCGGCATGAAATCGCGTTCCTTGTCCGTCAGGATACACGCCGGAGGTGTTTTCACGCAGTCGGCAGGCATCAAAAGGTTTACAGCATGTTTATATTATTTATTATATTGAAAAGCTTCCGAAACGCAAGTCCCCGTGGCTCAAATACAAAATGGATATGGAAAAACCTCGTAACCGGCATGGTTACGAGGTTTTTTATGGTGGAGACTACAGAACTCGAATCTGTGACCTCTTGCGTGTGAAGCACTTTTTGGCTGGGTCCCAATCCGTTGTGCCGCAACGCCGCGGCGGGTTTCTGTCCCGAAAGTGCCCCCAAATTTGCCCCGAGTGCCGCAAAGCCAACTGCACTTGGGAGATTGCAGATCAGACACTCCCGGCCGGCGGGAACGCCCTGCTTATGTCATCGGCCATGCTCTCGGGGGTGTTATCCATCACATGGGTATAGATCTGCAGGGTGATCTGGGGATCGTCATGGCCGGCCGCATATTGGACCTTTTTGACCGGCACCCCGGCAAGGATCAGCCTGGTGATATATGTGTGGCGCAGCTGATGCAAAGTGACCCTGAAATCCACCATCCTCATATTGGCATTTGGTCTGCGCGCAGCAAATGGCTTGCCCCGCTCCGCCTCCAGGCGAGCCCGTCTGGCAATCTGCCCTTCGGATGCCGGGCATCGCCGGTAGATCATATCTACAACATTGCGCATCCCCTGGTAGGTAATGCATCCGCCATCCTGCCCCGGGCATACAAAGGCACTCTTGCTGGCGGCCTGCCCCTCTCTCAGCGCAGCCGCAAGTACATCTGGGATGGCCAGTACCCTGTGGGACTTTTTGGACTTGAGGGGCGCCGGGAACACAGCCTTGCCACTGGCAAAGCGCACGGCGTTGTTGACTGTAAGCCTTGGCGGCTTGGCATCAAGGTCCACATCCTCCCAGCGGAGCCCGAAGATCTCCTCCCGGCGCAGCCCGGCATACATACCAAGCATAACCGGGATATATGCCCGCGTCCCCTCCAGCGCCCAGGCGAGCTGATCACACTGCTCAGGAGTAAGGGCCTCTTTTTCCGCCGGCTTTGCGCCGCCGGGCTTGATTTTGTCGGCCGGAGATTTATAGATCAGGCCGTTGTCTACCGCGACTGTAAATATCATACGCATAACCCCGATCACCTTTTGTTGGAGTGAGAAGGACTTGTCCGCCACAGCCGCCTTGACCCGTTGGCAGTCCTCCGGCTTGACATCCCGCACCCGCATGACACCAATAACCGGGCAGATGTGTACATTGATGGCGTTGCGATAGTCTGCTTTGCGAGACTCAGACAGAGACCCGGCGCGGTTGGTGTAAAATTGGACAGCCAACTCCGCCACGGTCGTATCGTCAGTCAGCGCGAGGCCCAACCGCATAGCGGTCTCCGCGTCGTACAGTTTGGCCCGGAGCGCCTCCTTGGTCTTTGCCCGGATGTCCTTATACCGTCCGTCCGGGAGACGCAGTCGCTTGCGATAGTAGGTGCCGTCAAAATAAAATTCCGGCCTGCGGGCCATTTGCGTCTCCTCCCTTAGGGTGCCGGCGTTATTGTAACCGTGTGAAGCGTAGTTGCAGCACACGCAAAACTGTACTTAACACCATCGTAAATCACATCATACCCAGACACAGAGCCCTCTATGAGAGCATTTTCATGGTCGGTAAGGATATCCGGGACATCATCCGTTACAGCATACGCGCAAGCGATGAGATACAGGTAAGCGGCGACATTCTCCGTTGTGCCGCCGAATCGGGGTATATTGCAGATCTGGATTTCCGTTAATTTGCCTGCATCATCAGTCTCTATCTTCAGGTATAGGGTAATATCACTGATCCTCAGATTTCCAAAATCATCGCAATTATCAGTGGACGGTATTGTCCTTAAGCTTTTATCCCCGTCATGCTCTATGGCATAGTCGATACCGCCATTGATATAGTCTATAAGCTCCTGCGGGGTACATCCGAGATTAGATGAGTTGGCCGTAAAAATCGCGTTTGATGGATTGTTTGCATTTGACTGGCCGCAAGCACACAGGGACATCAAAAGCCATGCAGCACAAAGTGCAGCAGCCAACGCTTTTTTTATCATCTTGATACGCCCCTCCGTGTCCAATTCGGACACATCAATATTTTGCCCGGAGCTCCACCACTCGGCCGATCACACGGACGGGCAGGCGCTCCACATCGGCGGCACTATAAAACTGCACATCATAGGACGGGTTGGTCGGGATCAGGGAGATCCCGTCCGGCCCGTATTTTATTTTTTTGACTGTAGCGTTGTCGCCGTTGACCAGGACCACCACGGTATCGCCGGTCTCGGCGCTGTCCTGCCTGCGGACAATGACCACATCGCCCTCCCGCATCCGGGGCTCCATGCTGGCCCCTTTAATCCGGAGGCCGAAAAACTCACCGCTGGCGGCCATGGCCGCATCGATTTCTTCGTAGTCCACGATATCTGTGATGGCCTCGATCGGGATCCCGGCAGCCACATCACCAAGAACAGGAACTCTGGTGGGTGCTTTTCGCATGGCTTCGCGGCGCTCCTCTGCTGCAATCAATGCAGCGAACTCCTCTGTGAAGCAAAAGGACACTTTTGCTTGCGGTCGCCCACCTGGATTGAATCCGTCTGGCGTTATAGTAATATCTTGGATCGCGAAGTCAAACCAACGAGCAAGTTGTAACTCATCCGGCTCGTAATATAGACGTGTATCTAACCACGCGCGAACATTTTTTTCTCCGCAAAAAAATGGTAGTTCCAATGTACCAGGAATGCTAAACATTATTTCAGACGATACACTGTCGTAGTATTTAACGATAAGATCCCATTTTTCAAATATTCCTCTACCCATGACAAAGTCTGGCGGTGCATTGAATATTTGTGATAATTTTTTTAGCGTTTCATAGTCAGGATCCTGGCCTGCTGTTTCCCACATTGCAACTGCAGACCTTGAAACATGGAGAAGCTGTGCAAGCTTTGCCTGTGTGTATCCCAAAAACTGCCTTAGTTGTTTTATCCGGTTCATAGAATCACCTCTACGCAATCGTATGTCAAATTAGATGACATTTCAAGAATTGAAGGCTAAAAAAATGTCATAGCTATTGACAAGGTAAGCATTGTGTGGTATTTATATGTCATAATAAATGACATACCTGTGATCTTGTTTTTAAGAATGTCAAAATCATGACACAGAGGGAGGCTATGCAATGATTATGAGGATTAAAGAATGTCGAAAAAACGCAGATATGACTCAGCAGCAACTCGCTGACAGTATGGGCGTTGTTCGGAGCTCTGTGACAAATTGGGAGCTGGAAGTATCGCTCCCGGGACCAAGACAGCTCCCGCTGCTGGCCCAGGTGCTGGGTGTCACCATCGATGAGCTGTTTGAGCCCATCGAGGGCGCCAGTTAACCACGGTACCAGTATACCACCCAAAGGAGGGAAACTACCATGCAGAGCAATTGCAGAAATATCTACAAGGCCGCCCGGCTTGCTGCCGGTCTGACCCAGGAGCGGGCGGCAGAGATGATGAGCATCTCGGTACGGTCTTTAGCCGATTATGAGTCCGGCGTCCGCGTACCCCACAACGATGTGGTCAATCAGATGGTCATGTGTTACAACAGCCAAATGCTCGCCATCCAGCACATCAGGGAGTCCACAACGACCGCCCGGGAACTGATCCCGGAAATTTGCGATATGCGGCTGAGCGAGGCGGTACTGACACTGATCGACGCCATCTATGATTTTGCCGATGACAAGATGGACCGGGAGCTGATCGACATCGCCCGTGACGGCGTGATCGACGAGGCGGAGCGGGTCCGCTTTGAGCGGATCGTCGCCAAGCTCAACACCATCACCGCCGCGGCCATGGCCGTGCGGTGCGCGCGATCGGAGGGGCAGCCATGAGCAAGATGATAACGGCCAAGGATGTGGCGGAGCTGCTGGGCGTCAGCGTCTATACGGTCTATCGCCTGGCAAACAAGCCCGGCGGCCTGCGGTCCTACAAAATCGCCGGCTGCATCCGCTTCCGCCAGGCGGAAGTCAACGCCTATGTGGACAGTCAGGCTGTCCGGCCGGTCCAGCAGGCCGAGCCCAACAAGCCCGGACGGCTGCACTATGTCCCGGGGATGAGGGTGGTGTAGATATGATGCTGCCAAGGGCGACCAAGACCAGCTTGGTCAAGCTGCTCCGGGCCAAGGGCTGCGACATACCGTCCATCTACCGTGTATCCTTCAGCTCGTGCCGGCGGGCCTATTTTGTCCGCTGGGTTGACAGCAACGATGCGTATCATATGGCCTATTACTCCACCGTCGCCGGCAAGCCGAT
>JBJEYO010000111.1:0-1834 GCA_051886935.1 Candidatus Enterenecus sp.
GTCTGATACTCAAAGATGGACTGGAGGACGCCCTGGCTGATCTCCGCCTGATAGGGGGTGTAGGCGGTGAGGAACTCCTCCTTGCTGGTGACGGTCTTTACGATAGAGGGGATATAGTGGCGGTAGGCGCCGGCGCCCCGGAAAATGCTGCGGAACTGCTGATTTCTCGCTGCCAGGCCGGAAACCTTCTGGCCAACCTCCAGCTCGCTGAGGCCCTCGGGCAGGTTCAGGCTCTTCACCCGGACCTCCTCAGGCACCACGGAGAACAGGTCGTCCATGGAGGACAGGCCCACAGCCTCCAGCATTTTCTGCCGCTCTTCCCCAGTTGCGGGAATGTAGCTGCCCATATTATGCCTCCTCAGCTGCCACGACGGCCTCATAGGCTTCTGCGTCCAGCAGCTCCTCGGTGTCGCTCACGTTCTCCACCTTGATGAGCCATGCTTCATAGGGGCTCTCGTTCACCTGAGCAGGATCGTCCAGCAGGGCCTCGTTCACTGCGCAGACAGCGCCGGTGACAGGGCTGAACACGTCGGAGACAGCCTTCACGGACTCCACGTCGGAGAAGGACTCGCCGGCGGTGACTTCGTCGCCTTCCTCGGGCAGGTTGATGAACACGATGTCGCCCAGAGCGCTCTGTGCATAGTCGGTCAGGCCGATGGTGAAGACGCCGTCTTCCTCCTTGATCCACTCGTGGGACTTGGTGTACTTCAGTTCAGCGGGAATGATAGACATAATACTTCCTCCAATTATGATAATTTTTCTTTTTTTGAACGAATTGATACGATGCCGGCAGAAGGCAGCTGATTCAGGCTACCTTACTTACCTCTGGTGTAGAAGGGCAGGGGGATAATCTCCGCAGCCACCCGGCGGCCGCGAACCTCAGCCTCCACCTTGGTGCCCACTTCGGCGTGGTTGGCGTCCACTAGAGCCATGGCAATGGCCTTGCCCAGGTAGGGGCAGTGGGTGCCGGAGGTGGAAACGCCGATCTTCTCATCGCCGATATACACATCCTGGTGCTCACGGATGATGCCGCGGCCGGTGACCTCCAGGCCCACGCGGACCCGCTTGGGAGCCCCGGCGGCCACCAGGGCGTCGTGGCCGATGAACTCTTCCTTGTTCAGCTTCACACCGAAGTCCAGACCGGCCTCCAGGGGAGTGATGGTCTCGTCCATCTCGTGGCCGTAGAGGGGCATGGCAGCCTCCAGGCGCAGAGTGTCACGGGCGCCCAGGCCGCAGGGGATCAGGCCGAACTCCTCGCCGGCTTCCCGCAGCAGCTTCCACAGCTTGGGGGCATTTTCGCTGGCGGTGTAGATCTCATAGCCCAGCTCGCCGGTGTAACCGGTGCGGGAGATCATGCAGTTCATGCCGCCCAGGTTCACGTTGGGCAGAGCGGTGTAGTAGCCCTTGGGGATCTGGTCCTCGGGCAGCAGCTTCTTCATAATGGCGGGAGCCTTGGGGCCCTGCAGGGCAACCTGGGCCACCGTGTCGGAGATGTCCTCGCACTTGGTGCCTTCCAGGGTGTTGGCGGCCATGTGGGCATAGTCCTTCTCCCGGTTGGCGGCGTTCACCACCACCAGGTAGGACTCCTCGCCGAACTTATAGACCACCAGGTCATCGATGGTGCCGCCCTGCTCGTTGCACATCACACCATAGCGGACCTTGTTGATGGGCATGTTGGAGTAATCGTTGGTGAGCAGGTGGTTCAGGGTGGCCAGGGCGGTGGGACCGGTGAAGAGGATCTCACCCATGTGGGACACGTCGAACAGGCCGCACTGCTGGCGGACTGCCATGTGCTCCTTGATCACGCCGGTGCCGTACTGAACGGGCAGCAGAT
>JBJEYO010000112.1:0-1829 GCA_051886935.1 Candidatus Enterenecus sp.
CCTATCAGGCGGAGATCAGCCAGGGCGTCCTCCAGTCCATCTTTGAGTATCAGACTCAGATGTGCGAGCTCACCGGCATGGACGTGTCCAACGCCTCTGTCTACGACGGGGCAACCGCTGCTGCCGAGGCCGTGTTCATGTGCCAGGAGAGAAAGCGTACCAGCGTGATCCTCTCCGGCGCTGCTGACCCCCAGACCATCGCCGTGGTAAAGACCTACTGCGAGAGCCGCAGCGTTCCCGTCACGGTGCTGCCTGTGGACGGCTGCGCCACCGACCTGGAGGCCCTGAAGGCTGCTCTGGCCAAGGACACCGCCGCTGTTTACGTCCAGAGCCCCAACTACTACGGGGTAATCGAGGACATGGACGCCGTGGTGGCCGCTGCCCACGAGGTGGGCGCCAAGGTCATCATGGGCGCCAACCCCATCTCCCTGGGCCTGCTGAAGACCCCTGGGGAGTACGGCGCAGACATCGCTGTGGGCGAGGGCCAGCCTCTGGGTATGCCTCTGGCCTTCGGCGGCCCCTACCTGGGCTACATGACCTGCAAGAAGGCCATGATGCGCAAGCTGCCCGGCCGTATTGTGGGTGAGACCACCGACGACCAGGGCCGCCGCTGCTTCGTGCTGACCCTCCAGGCCAGAGAGCAGCACATCCGCCGGGAGAAGGCCTCTTCCAACATCTGCTCCAACGAGGCTCTGTGCGCTATGACCGCTTCGGTCTACCTGGCCGCCATGGGCCCCAAGGGCCTGCGCCAGGTGGCGGAGAGCTCCGCTGCCCACGCCCACTATCTGGCCGGCGAGCTGGCCAAGCTTGGCTTTAAGGTCCGCAGCGACAAGCCCTTCTTCCATGAATTTTTGACCGACAGCCCGGTGGAGCCTGAGGCTCTGTGCGCTGCTCTGGCCGAGCGGGGCATCCTGGGCGGCCTGCCTGTGGACGGCGGCATCCTGTGGTGCTGCACGGAGATGAACAGCAAGGCAGAGATCGACGAACTGGTGTCCATTCTTGGGGAGGTGTGCGGAAAATGAAACTGCTGTTTGAACGGAGCTGCCCCGGCCGGGGCGCAGCCCTGTTGCCCGCTTGCGACGTGCCGGCAGCGGAATTTGACGCTGCCCTGCTGAGAGACCAGGCCCCCCGCCTGCCCGAGATCTCCGAGATCGACCTGGGCCGCCACTACACGGAGCTGGCCAAGCAGACCCACGGCGTGAACGACGGGTTCTACCCCCTGGGCTCCTGCACCATGAAGTACAACCCCCGGGTCAACGAGGAAATGGCTGCGCTGCCCGGGTTCACCCAGATCCACCCCCTCCAGCCTGTGGAGACCGTCCAGGGCTGCCTGGAGGTCATCTATGAGTCTGAGCAGCTGCTGTGCGAGATCACCGGCATGGACGGCATGACATTCCAGCCTGCCGCCGGCGCTCACGGCGAGTACACCGGCCTGCTGCTCATCCGGAAGTATCACCTGTCCCGCGGGGATACCGCCCGGACCAAGATCATCGTCCCCGACTCCGCCCACGGCACCAACCCCGCCTCCGCCGCTATGGCCGGCTTCCAGGTGGTGTCCGTGCCCTCCAACGACCAGGGCGGCGTGGACCTGGACGCTCTGCGGAAGGCCGTGGGTCCCGACACCGCCGGCCTGATGCTGACCAACCCCAACACCGTGGGTCTCTTCGACCCCAACATCCTGGAGATCACCAAGATCATCCACGATGCCGGCGGTCTGTGCTACTATGACGGCGCCAACCTGAACGCCATCATGGGCCATGCCCGTCCCGGCGACATGGGCTTTGACTGCGTCCACATCAACCTGCACAAGACCTTCTCCACCCCCCACG
>JBJEYO010000113.1:0-9284 GCA_051886935.1 Candidatus Enterenecus sp.
AGCGGAGTGAAGATGACGATGGACAGGAAGATGGACACGATGATGACCACGAACAGGAAGCTGGTGCCGCAGCGTGGATGGTGCCGGGAACGGGTGCGGACATTGTCCACCGTCAGCTCCAGGCCGTTTTCATAGCAGTAGATGGTCTTGTGCTCGGCGCCGTGGTACTGGAACACCCGGCGGATCTCCTTCATCCGGGAGCAGAGGAACAGGTAGAGCAGGAAAATGACCACCTTCAGAACGCCCTCCAGCACCGCCCGGAACCACAGGGGCATGGTCTTCCACACCAGGCCGATGAGACCGGTGACGGCGGTGGGCAGCAGGATGAACAGCGCCACGGAGAACAGCACCCCCAGCACCGCGGCCAGGGTGGTAATGATGGCCATGGCCTTCTCCTGGGTGAAGTGCTCGCTGATCCACTTGTCCAGGCCGGTGAGCTCCTCCTCCGGCATACTGCCGTCGTCCGACACCTCGGCGGAGTACATCAGCGCCTTGACGCCGTTGACCATGGAGGAGCAGAACACGAACACGCCCCGGATGACCGGCCAGGACTTCCACCCCGTCCGGCGCTTCACCGGGCTGGTGGTCACGTCCAAGGTCTTGTCCGGCTTGCGCACCACGATGGCCCGCTTCTCCGGCCCCTGCATCATGATTCCCTCCAGCAGGGCCTGTCCGCCGCAGCTGGTCTTGAATTTTGTCTGGCAGCACTGGGCTTCTCTCTTTGCCATGGAACGTTCTCCTTTGGATGTATTTTAACAGATGGCATGGAAAAAATCAACCATATTTTCGAACTTTTGTTCGATTTGTTTGGGCCGTCACGGCTGACGGGTGGGCAGGCGGACGGTAACCACGCAGCCGCCGCCCTCGGCGTTGGCGATGTCCAGGGTGCCGCCGTGGTAGGTGATGATCTCCTCACACACCGCCAGGCCGATGCCGGAACCTCTGGCCTTGGAGGAGCCTTTATAGAACTTGTACTTCACATAGGGCAGCTCGTCCTCGGGCACGCCGGGGCCGTAGTCCCGGATGCGGATGACCACATAGCCCGGCTCACCGTCGATGGACACATCCACCCGGCCGCCGGAGCCGCCGTGCTTGTCGGCGTTGTCCAGCAGGTTGCAGAACACCTGGCGCAGCCGCTCGGGATCGCCGTCGATGGGCGGGAACTCCTCGTCGCACTCCCGGTAGCGCAGCTCCAGGCCCTTCCGGCGGAAGAACTCCCGGTAGGTATACACCGCGTCCTCCAGCTCGGCCTGGATGTCGATGGGCTCCACCGACAGGTTGAAGCGGCCGGTCTCGATGCGGGAGAACTCCAGCAGCTCCTCCACCATGTTGGTCAGGCGCCGGGCCTCGGACACCACGATGCCCAGGCCCTTCTTCACATCCTCCGGGTCGGTGACCTCGCCGTTATACAGGGTCTCGGCCCAACCGTTGATGGCGGTGAGGGGCGTGCGCAGCTCGTGGGACACGGAGGAGATAAACTCCGACTGGGTCTTTTCCGCCTGGTCGATCTTCATGGACATGTCGTTGATGCTGTCGATGAGCTGGCCCATCTCGTCGTCGGACTTCTTCTCCATCTGGACGCCATAGCTGCCGGCGGCGATACGCTTGGCGGTCTCGGTGACCCGGGCCACGGAATCCAGGATGGTGCGGATGAAGTAGGAGGCGTAAATGCCCATGACGGCCAGAATGATCAGCCCCACGCCGCAGGCCGCCAGGGTCAGCTTGACCATCTGGCTGTTGACCTGCCGCAGCGACGTCACCATCCGCACCAGACCCACCACGTTGCCGTTGTAGATGACGGGGGCGGTGGCGGCCACGATGGAGTCGCCGGTGGAGGGGTCCCGCCCCTGCCAGGTGGCCAGCTTCTTGGTGGCCAGGGCCTCGTTGATGTCGGAGGTATCCGGGTCGCTGCCCGAGATGTCCATCAGGGAGGACATGAGCACCCGGCCGGTGGCGGTGAGGAACTGGGCCTCCATGGCCTCCTTGTCCTCAAACTGGTCGATGAACTGCCGGGCGGCGTTGCGGTAGTTGCTCTCGGTATAGCCCTGGAACATGCCGGCCACGGTCTGGGCCCGGCTCTCCAGGGTGGCTATGATGGTGGAGGTGTAATAGCTGTACATAGCCATGGTGAACACGGACACGGCGATGGCCACAATGGCAAAGGTAGCCGCCAGGGTGTTGGCCAGCCAGCGCCAGCGGAGCGAGCCGCTCCTGCGGCGGGGCCGGGTCTGGACCGGCTCCTGGGCGGGCACAGCCGTGGGCTTCTCCAGCCGGGCGTGTTTTTTCCGTTTTCGCTCTGCCATGCCGCACCCCCCTTTCTTCACACGGGAACGGGGAGATCTCTCCGCTCCCTTATTCTCTGTCTCTCAGAAGCCCCACTTGTAGCCGTAACCCCACACGGTGGTCACATACGAGGGATTCTGCGGGCCCGTTCCCCATGAAGCAGGCTTCATGGGAACCCCTTTTTATTTTGCCTGCGCGGCGGAACTGAATTCCGCCTTGCGCTGAGGTTTTGCTCCGCAAAACGCTCATACGGCCGAAGGCCGCCCCGCCTGCGGCGGGGGTCGGACGACCCGCTGTCAGCCGGTATCAGAACCCCCACTTATACCCGTAACCCCACACTGTCGTCACATACGAGGGATTCTGCGGGTCGTCCTCCAGCTTGATGCGCAGGCGGCGGATGTTCACATCCACGATCTTCAGCTCGCCGATGTAGTCCTTGCCCCAGACCGCCTCCAGAATCTCCTCCCGGGACAGGGCCTTGCCCGGGTTGTCCATGAACAGCTTGACGATGGCGTACTGCACCTGGGTCAGCTTCACCCGCTGGCCGTTCTTCTCCAGGGTGCGGTTGCGGGTGTTCAGCAGGAAGGGCGGCTGGCTGATCTCGTCGGGGTTCTGGGCGGCCTCGCCGCCGGAGCGGCGGTACAGGGCGTCCACCCGGGCGGTCAGCTCCGCCGGGGAGAAGGGCTTGGTCACATAGTCGTCGGCGCCGGTCATGAGCCCGGTGACCTTGTCCATCTCCTGGGTGCGGGCAGTGAGCATGATGATGCCGATCTGGGCGTTGCCCGCCCGGATGCGGCGGCACACCTCAAAGCCGTCCAGCTCCCCCGGCAGCATGATGTCCAGCAGGGCCACCTTGATGTCCGGGTTCTTTCTGATCTGCTCCAGGGCCTCCTCGCCGTCGCCGGCTTCGATGGTCTCATAGCCCGCCCGCTTCAGGTTGATGACCACAAAGCTGCGGATATTGGGTTCGTCTTCCAGTACAAGAACTTTCTTCATGGCAAGGCCGCTCCTCTCTTATTGGCTGGACCACTCGGTGGTGATCAGGCTGAAGTACTGGGCCAGCTCCCCCGCCGTCAGGCCGCAATTCCAGTTTCCGGTGTTCAGCGTGGCGCAGTAGATGGTGGAGCTGTCGCTGTAAAGAATGGTGCGCCCGTTGGCGCGGCTGAAGCGGTTGTCGCCGGTCAGCCGGTAGATGGTCAGGAAGGGCAGCGGGCTGCCCTCCTCCGGGTTGGGCCAGTAGTAGAAGATCACCGCCCGCTCCCCCCGGAAGCTGCGGCTGTCGTCACGGCCCACGGTGATCTTGCCCGTCCAGCTGTTGGGCAGGGTGAAGTACCAGCCGTCAACGGTGGAGTGATAGGTGGCGCTAACCACAGCGGGGGTCCCGCTGCTGTCGAACTGGCGCCAGTAGATAAAGTAGTAGCTGGAGGGGTTGTCCGGGTTCAGGCTGGGCGCCGGCATCGGCAGGGGAATCTCCAGCACTCCGTCCCGGTTGATGTCGGTGGCGGAGACGTCGGTGTAGGCGCGCAGGGTAGTCAGGCTGACCCCCCGCTCGGAATCCCGGGTCACGTTTCGCAGGTTTCCCTGGTCCAGCACCAGGATGTCGGTGAGCACGCCGTTCTCCGCGTCGCAGGTGACGTAGACAGCCAGGGTGCCGTCAGACAGCCGCCCCGCTCTGGCCCCGGTCACGTCCACCATGGAGTCGGACAGGGGGGCCGCGGAAACCATGGTCATGATCCCGTCCTGATAGCGGTAATACTCCGCCCGGTTGCTCTCTCCCTCGGTGCTGTGCTGCTGGAACACCAGGATCTCGCTGTGGCCGTCCTCGTCAAAGTCGGTGGCCAGGTACCGCTCGTTGTAGGAGGTGTTCATCAGCTCGTTGGCCCCGGTGGGGGTGATCTGATAGGCGGACAGGGCGTACACCCGGGTGCTCAGCTGCCAGCTGACGATGATCTCCCGCATCCCGTCCCCGGTCAGGTCCACATAGGCCACGGAATAGATGTACAGGCCGTCTCCCTGGAGGGTGTGAGTCAGCTGATAGCTGCCGTCGTCCCCCCGGTGGAACAGGCAGACCCGGAGGGGCTTCTCCTCCGCACCGGGCACCCGCAGGAACACCGCCGCCGTCTCCTGGTCGCCGTTTCCGTCCATGTCCAGCAGCTGGATGATAGAGGTGTTGCTGCCGTAGCTGATGGAAGCGTACTCCGCGCCCAGCTCGTCCATGACCGCCTGGATGCTTTTCTGCAGCTGGGAATACTCCTCCGGCAGCGCCGGCAGGCTGTACAGGCTGTCAACAGGCTTGAACAGGCCGCAGCCGGCCATCAGGGCGCACATCAGCCCCGCCAGCACACCCAGCAGCGCGCCCCGCAGCAGTTTTTTCATGCGGTCACCTCCTTGTCCACGCAGTAAGGCTATTTTATCTTTTATATCATAGCATAAAACCTGTGTGTTGACTATGAATTTTTTGTGAAACGAAAAATTTTTCGCGTATGCCGAAAATTCCTCTTTACTTTCCCGGCAATTCCTGCTATACTGTCTAAGCGTTGAAGATGCGCCCGTAGTTCAATTGGATAGAGCGTCAGATTCCGGTTCTGAATGTTGGGGGTTCGAGTCCCTTCGGGCGTACCAAAGACGATGTATGGTAATTCTACCGTACATCGTCTTTTCTTTTCCTCTTTGTTTCTACCGCCAAAAATCCGCTTCGCGATTTTTGGGAAGGGACTCCTCGGTCGAAAATGTGCCCCCGGCACATTTTCTCGGTCGGACTTCGGGCGTACCGGAAAAGAAAGGACCCATTGCAGAATGAACAGGTCCAGTAAAAACGGACATTTCATTCTGCAGCGGGTCCTTTTCGTTCCAAGTGATGTTCAATCTTTCAGGCCCTGCCCCTCCAGCTCCAGCAGGAACCGCTTGACCTCCACCCCGCCGACGTAGCCCGTCAGGGAGCCGTCCGCCCCCACCACCCGGTGGCAGGGGATGATGATGGAGATGGGATTGCGCCCCACGGCGCTCCCCACCGCCCGGGGAGAAGTCTTTCGGCCCCGGATGCGCTCATATTCCGCCGCCAGAGCGCCGTAGGTGGTCACGCTGCCGCGGGGAATGTCCAGCAGCAGCGCCCACACCGCCCGCTGGAACTCCGTGCCCGCCGGGGCCAGGGGCAGCTCTGACGGACTTGGCCGCTCCCCGGCGAAGTACCGGTCCAGCCAGCTCCGGACGGTGTCGAACAGCGGCAGGGCGGCGTTCTCCTCCGCCCCGCTCAGGCCGGCGGCGTAATACTTCTGCCCCGCCAGCCAAACTCCGGTCAGGCTCGCCCCGTCGGAGGCCAGCAGCAGCTCCCCCACCGGGGAGGTATACCGTGCGGTGTACACTTGCACCTCAACTCCTCATAAAACGCGCAGACGCCGGACACACTCAGAGGGCGCCGTCCTTTTCATACACGCAGACGCCGAACTCCACGGCGGTGGTCAGCCGCTGTGCCCGGGCCGCCTTCTCCTGGTCCGCCGCCCCTGTTTTATAATAGTAGGGGGTCATGCGGAACAGGTTCATGATGTCCTCGTTGCTGTCCAGGGTGATCTCATAGCGCAGCTCCCGCCGCTCCACCACCCGCCAGCCCGGCTCCTCCAGGCTCATGGGCGGGTTCTCATAGGGGGTGTCGTAGACCAGCTCTTTCAGCCCCCACAGGTGCCGCTCCAGAGGCACCGCCCGGATGAGCTTTCCCTCTGGTTTCAGCACCCGGGCGAACTCCCGGTCCATGAAGGGGGAGAAGATGTTCAGCACCAGGTCGGCCCAGCCGTCGGGCAGAGGCATGTGGGCGGTGCTGGCCGCGCACATGGTCAGCTTCCCGGACCGCTTGCCCGCCCGGATCAGGGCCTCCTTGGAGATGTCCAGGCCCACCACCTCCGGCTCCTCGCCGGACCGGGCCAGATACTCCAGCACCCGGGCGGTATACATCCCCTCGCCGCAGCCGGCGTCCACCACCCGGGCGCCCCGGGGCGCCCAGCGGCAGGCGCAGTCCGCCAGGAGCTCCGCCAGGGGGTCGTAATACCCCTTGTCCAGAAAGGCCGTCCTGGCCCGCACCATCAGCTTGTCGTCCCCCCGGCGCTTTCCGCCGGGGGCCGGGGGCAGCAGGTTCACATATCCGCTCCTGGCCCGGTCAAAGCTGTGCCCGGCCGGGCAGCGGCAGGTCCGCTCGTCCCATTTCATTGTGCCGCCGCACACCGGGCAGACCAGTTCCGTCATACCTCCGTCTCCCCATTCCGCACGGCATCGCACTTAGCCTCAAAGATGAGCTTGCCCGCCACGGCGTCCACCGCCGAGGACAGGATGGGGCCGCAGTCCTCCCGGCCCGCCTCTCCCCGCAGCCGGCACTCCAGCTGGGCGCAGAACAGGTCGTAGCCCTCTCTGATGTCCCACTTTCCCTCCAGCTGGGAGAACACGAAGCCGATCTCCGCCACCGTCAGCACCCGCTTCAGAATGGAGATGGTGATCAGCCCGGCCAGATGCTCCCGGCGGTACTTCTTCTTCTCCGAGGCGGGAAGCACCCGCTGCTTCACATAGTTGTTCACCATGGTGGCGGTCACCACCGCCGGGTCGTTAGGGAACAGGGGCCCCACGGCCCCCTCCACCACAATGAGCACCTGGTCCATATACAGGGCCAGGTCGGGCAACTCCTCCCACCGGGGACAGTGATAATGGGCAAAATCATATTTTGACACGGCGCTCACCAGCATTTCACAAGCGTTTTTCACAGTTTATCACAGTTCTGCCCGGAATGCAACAACCGGGTGTTGACATCCGCAATTGGCGGTGCTATTATCATGATACATAGTATTCAAAACTACATCTCACATTTTTGAAGAAGGTGTCGAAATGGCTCTCTCGGCCGATGTGTGCATTTACGGCGACTCCATCATGCGGGGCACCATCCCGGTAGCGTTTTCCAAATACAAGTTCACCGTGGGGGAATATCTGGACCGGCTGGCGGCGGTATTTCCTCTGAAGATTCTGAACCGGGCCCGGTTCGGTGCGCCGGTGACCAAGGGGGCGGCCCTGCTGAAGCAGGACCTGGACCGCAGCATCACCGCCAGGTACGCCCTGCTGGAGTTCGGCGGCAACGACTGCAATTTTGACTGGGCCGAGGTGGCCCGGGACCCCGACGGGGACCACCAGCCCAGGACCTCCCTGGACGAGTTCACCCGCACCCTGGACGCCATGACCGACGATTTGATCCGGGCCGGTTCCCAGCCGGTGCTCATGACCCTGCCCCCCATTGACGCGGAGAAATATCTGGACACCATCTGCGCCTCCCCCGGCTGCAGCCGGGAGCCCATTCTTCGCTTTCTGGGGGATACCCAGATGATCTACCGCTACCAGGAGCTCTACTCCGACGCGGTATCCAGGCTGGCGTCCCGGAAGGGCCTGCCCCTGGTGGATGTGCGCTCCCGCTTTCTGGACAAGCGCAACTACAAGCAGCTCATCTCCGAGGACGGCATACACCCCTCCAGCGAGGGCTACTCCATCATCCTCTCCGCCTTTCAGGACCGGCTGGCGACCCTCTCCAAGGCCGGCTGACCCCGCAAACAAACCGCCCGCCGACGGCACCCCGTCGGCGGGCGGTTCCTCTTTTATGGCAGCTTTTACTGCTTCAGGGCCGGGTCCTGCCGCACATTCATGCGGAAAAAGTTCTGCCCGGCCAGCAGGTTGTCGATCTCGATGGCGTAGTCGATCTCCAGGTCGCCCCCCGCCTCGTCCACCGTGCTGCGCATACGGTGGGTGTTGATTCCCACGGACAGGGCGCCGTAGGGGGTCTCGTACATGGACAGGTGCTTTCTGCCCTCCTCGAACACCATCTGGGAGTTCACCGCACCCTGCCGCAGGAGGGTGACCCGGGGGCCGTCGATGCGCACCACGGTGGTGGTGCCCTCCAGGCCGGTCAGCTCGCTCTCCTGATAGGACACGGTGAAGCCACCCCGCTCGTCCCGGACCAGCCGGCCGGCAGTGACCAGCTCCATCTCGTCGGGGCCGTCCTCCCCCACCTGCTTGCCTTTGATGGAAATAATGACGTTGTCGCTCATGGCGGTATCACCTCAATAAATCGTGATGTCGATCTGCTCCACGCCGGCGGACACATCCTCCCCCAGGAAGATGGAGGCCAGGCGGCCGAAGCCGCCGGTGCTGTCGCTGACGAAATAGCGGTGCTCTCCCGGGCCGTCCTTTCCGGAGCGCAGGCCCCGGGCAGTGAGCTGGTCGGCCACCCAGGCGGCGCACTGGCCGCCCACATCCACCAGGGCGGTCTCCGGCCCCATATAGCTGCCGATGATCTCCTTCAGCAGGGGATAGTGGGTGCAGCCCAGCACCAGGGTGTCCACCCCCCGCTCCTTCACGGGGGCCAGGTACTCGGCCACCACCGTCTCCGCCACCAGGTCCCCGGGGCGGCAGCGGCCATTCTCCACCAGAGGCACCAGCAGCGGGCAGGCCCGGGCGGTGATCTCCACCGCCGGGTCCAGGGCGGCCAGGGCCCGCTCGTAGGCGCCGGAGCGGATGCTGGCCTCGGTGCCGATGAGCCCCACCCGCTTGTTGCGGGTCAGGCGGGCGGCGGCCCGGGCCGCCGGCTCCACCACGCCGAAGATGGGCACGGCGCGCTCCTGCCGCAGGGTCTCCAGCGCCGTGGTGGACACGGTGCCGCAGGCGATGACGATGGCCTTGGGGTCAAAGGTGTTGAGGAAGGCCACATCCTGCCGGGCGTAGCGTATGATGGTCTCCGGGGACTTGCTGCCGTAGGGCACCCGCCCGGTGTCCCCAAAATAGACCAGGTCCTCCTCCGGCATGATTCGGGCCAGCTCCCGCACCGCGGTGAGCCCGCCCAGGCCGGAATCGAACACGCCGATGGGCCGTCTGTCCATGGTCTTCCCTCCTCCCTTGTATGATCGTCGGACTTGAGGTAATATTATATGCCATCTCATAGGCAAAAACAAGTGCCAGTTTTCCGCCCGTGAAAGCTTTTGCGC
>JBJEYO010000114.1:0-9280 GCA_051886935.1 Candidatus Enterenecus sp.
CGTCACCCACGACCAGACCGAGGCCATGACCCTGGGCGACCGCATCGTCATCATGAAGGACGGCTACATTCAGCAGGTGGGCACCCCCCAGCAGGTCTTTGACCACCCCGCCAACCAGTTCGTGGCCGGCTTCATCGGCACCCCCCAGATGAACTTCTTCGACGCCAAGCTGGTCAAGGACCCCGACGGCAAGTACGCCGTGGAGCTGGACAACGCCCATGTGGTCCTGTCCGATGACAAGCAGGAGCGGCTGAACGCCAACCATGTGGAGCCCCAGGAGGTCACCCTGGGCGTCCGCCCCGAGCACATCCTGCTGGCCGGCGAGGGCCCCCAGATGATCCACGGCACCGTGGACGTCAGCGAGATGATGGGCAGCGCCGTCCATCTGCACCTCCAGGCCTGCGGCAAGGACGTCATCATCATCGTCCAGACCATGGACATCGCCGGCACCCATCCCGCCGGCTTCACCATGGGCCAGACCGTGGCCTTCACCTTCGGCGGCAACGTGGCCCACGTGTTCTCCAAGGAGACCGGCGCCAATCTGGAGAGCTGATCAGGCGTCCGCGCTCACCCCGACAGTTCAGAATCCCCATGCCCGCTCCCGGGCATGGGGATTCTTTCCGTAATTTGGGCGTCCCGGCCCTCCCTTTTCGCAAAATCCATTTGCATTTTCAACAAACTATGCTATACTATACTCTGTTATGGTCTAAGCTGCGTCTGACGCGGCAAATCCAAGGGCCAATTTTTTGGGAGGGTACATATTTTTGGACGACCCGTTGTTACCGATTATAGTACTGATCATTCTCATCCTGATCAACGCGTTTTTCGCCGCCGCTGAGATCGCGGTCATCTCTCTGTCCGAGGTCAAGCTGAAAAAGCAGGCGGAGGAGGGGGACAAAAAGGCGCAAAAGCTGCTGAACCTGATGCAGTCGCCTGACCGGTTCCTCTCCGCCATCCAGATCGCCATCACCCTGGCCGGCTTCCTGTCCTCCGCCTTTGCGGCCGACAGCTTTTCCGACCCACTGGTCCACTGGCTCTACTACGAGAAGGGCTTCACTGTCATGTCCGAGAGCTCCCTGAACACCCTGATGGTGGTGCTCATCACCATCGTGCTGTCCTATTTCAGCCTGGTGCTGGGTGAGCTGGTGCCCAAGCGCATCGCTATGAAGAAGACCGAGATGGTGGCCCGGGGCACCGTGGGCGCGGTCACCGCCGTGGCCAATGTGTTCCGCCCCGTCATCTGGCTGCTGTCCAAGTCCACCAACGGCGTGCTCCGCCTGCTCCACATCGACCCCAAGGCCGACGAGGAGGATGTATCCGAGGACGAGATCCGCATGATGGTGGATCTGGGCGAGGAGCGCGGAGCCATTGAGGCCAACGAGAAGGAGCTCATCGAGAATATTTTCGAGTTCAACAACACCACCGCCGAAGATGTGATGGTCCACCGCACCGACATGGTGATGGTTTGGGTGGGCGACTCCAACGAGGACATCCTCCGCACCATCCGGGACTCCGGCATGTCCCGCTTCCCCGTCTATGAGGAGGACGCCGACGACATCGTGGGCATCCTCAACACCCGGGATTACCTGCTCAACGCCCAGCTGCCCCGGCCCAAGGCCCTGCGGGAGCTGCTGCGTCCGGCCTATTTTGTGCCTGAGTCGGTCCGCACCGACGTGCTGTTCCGGGATATGCAGAGCAAAAAGGTCCACCTGGCCATCGTGGTGGACGAGTACGGCGGCACCTCTGGCCTGGTGACCATGGAGGACCTGCTTGAGGAGATCGTGGGCAACATCTACGACGAGTTCGACCCCCAGGAGGAGAAGGACATCGAGCAGCTGGAGGAGAACCTGTGGAAGATCTCCGGCTCCTGCCAGCTGGACCAGGTGGCCGAGGCCCTGGAGATGGAGTTCCCCGAGGACGAGGAGTCCGACACTCTGGGCGGCCTGGTCTTTGCCCAGCTGTCCGTCATCCCCGAGGACGGCAGCCAGATTGAGGTGGAGTCCTGCGGTCTGCACATCAAGGTGACCGAGTTTGTCGACCGCCGGGTGGAGTGGGCCCTGGTGTCCAAGCTCCCTCCCGCGGAAAAAGAAGATCACGACGACTGATTATAATCACAAGGGCGGGCCCCACGGGGCCCGCCCTTTCGTTTTTCAGGTCTGCCGCGGGGTCTCCTCTGCCCCGCTCAGGATGTGGGCCAGCAGAGCCCGGCAGCCCTCCTCCACATCCCGCCAGGTCTCGTCAAAATCACCGGTGTACCACGGGTCGGCCACCTCGCCGGGGCGGCCGGTCCAGTCCAGAAGCAGGGAGAGCTTCCCCTCCGGGTCGCCGCCGCAGATGCGCCGCATGTTTCGCAGGTTGGCCTGGTCCATGCCCACCAGCCAGTCGAAGCGGCCGTAGTCCGCCCCGCACATCTGCCGGGCGGTCTTGCCGTCGCACCGGATTCCGTGCTCGGCCAGCTTCCGCCGGGCGGGCGGGTAGACCGGATTGCCCAGCTCCTCGGAACTGGTGGCGGCAGACTCGATGTGGAACTCCCCCTCCAGCCCCGCCTGTCTCACCAGGTCCTTCATGACGAACTCCGCCATGGGGCTTCTGCAGATGTTGCCGTGGCAGACGAACAGTATCCCTCTCATATTCATTCTCCTGTCCCATGTTGATGGGTCCAATATACCATATCCGCCCCCGGCCGTCGAGGAGAATTTTCATTGTGCAGGACCCGCAAAAAAATATGCTTGACATTGGCGGGAAACCTGTTATAATAATCAATGCTGTCGTGACCACGACGAACCTGCAGCGGTATCGAAGAGGTCATAACGAGCACGATTGGAAATCGTGTGACGGTCAAAAGCCGTCCGAGGGTTCGAATCCCTCCCGCTGCGCCAGAAAAAAGCACTTGCTTCGGCAAGTGCTTTTTTCATTGTGAAAATGTCTGACGCCGCGGGCCGCGGCGTCCCGTCCGTTCCGGCTCCGCGCTGCCGCTCACAGACGGATGCGGAGCTGCGTCTTTCCCCCGGACTCCGCCTCCACCAGGCACCAGTCCGGGAACCGGCGGCGGCAGCGGTTGATCTCCCGGAACAGAGCCCGGACCGTCCGCCTGTCCAGCTCCACCTCCGGCCCGCCGCAGTTTTTCATGCTCTGGGCCACGATGGCCGGACCGGCGATAGCAGCGGTCACGCTGTTGAACAGGAGCCGGGAGGGCAGACGGATGTCTATGGCCTTTTCGCCGGACGCGATAGTGATTCTCATCTCACTCCACCACGATCTCTACCACGGTCTCGTTCTCCTGGGTGACCTCGATGAGCTTGCCTACCGCGCCGCTCTCCACCAGGCTCAGGATCTTCCCGAAGTCCACATCCGGCATCCCCTCGCCGCCGATGAAGCTTCCGGGCGAGGCACCGCCGTCCAGCATAGCCTTGAGCAGAGCCACCGGGATATTGACACACATCCGCTCCCCGCTGTCGTTGATGCGGATTCGGAGCATCATACCGTCCAGGTCCCGCCGCTCCTCCGGCACATACCGCACCTCCGGCGCCTTCTCCCCAGAGAGGAGGGCGTCCACCGTAGTGCCCAGCAGCCCAGCCAGCGCGGGCAGGCTCATAATATCCGGGCAGGACTGGTCGTTCTCCCACTTGGACACCGCCTGGGAGGAGACCCCCAGTTTCTCCGCCACTTCCTCCTGAGTCAGTCCGCGGGCCCGCCGCAGCTCCCCAATTCTCATTCCCAACGTCTTTTCCATATACCGTTCATCCCTCTTTTCGAATTTACCAAAGCGCCCCGGTCCTGTGCACAATCTTATTGTACCACAGGGTGGGCGGCTTGTAAGGGATCATCGGTTGTCTTTTCCAACTATTCCGGGGAAATTCACTCAACCGCCGGTTGGGAACCCCGGCTTTTCCGTTTTTGTCGCCCCTTCTCCACCCACCGGCGCAGAAGCCACAGGGCCTCCGGCGAGAGCAGCATGAGAGCCAGCAGGTTGGGCAGGGCCAGCAGGCCGGTGAGCAGGTCCACCACTTTCCACACGGCGGTCAGGTCGGCCACCGCCCCCAGGAAGATGAAGGCGGGCAGGGCCAGCTGGTAGGCCCCCAGGGCCCACCGGGAGCGGGTCAGGGTCTCCAACCCCCGCCTGCCGCAGTAGCCGCCCCCCAGCAGGGAGGTAAAGGCGAACAGCAGCAGGCTGATCGTGACCATCCACTCCCCCGCCCCGCCCAGGACGGAGGCGAAGCAGGCGGAGACCAGGGGCGCACCCAGCATGGTGTCCGGGATGGCGCCGCTTTCGATCATGGCCTGGGCCTGCTCCGGCACATACACCCCGGAGGTCAGGATGACCAGGGCGGTGACGGTGCAGATGACGATGGTGGAGAAGAACACCTCAAAGATCCCCCACATCCCCTGCTCCGCCGGCTCCTCCACGTCGGCGCAGGCATGGACGATGGCGGACATGCCCAGACCCGCCTCGCTGGTGAACACCCCCCGGGCCACCCCGTAGCGCAGGGCCATGCCCATGGAGTAGCCCCCCACCACCGCCCTGGGGGCGAAGGCGTAGGCGATGATCTGCCCGAAGGCGGCGGGCACCGCCCGCCAGTTGACTGCGATGACCGCCAGGCCGCCCCCCATGAACAGCAGGGCCATCAGGGGCACCAGCAGCTCGCTGAACCGCCCCACCCGTTTGATTCCGCCCACCAGCACGATGGACACGATGACCGCCAGCACCACCCCCACCGTCCGGCGGTCTGCTCCCACGGCGGCGGACAGGGTGGTGGCGATGGAGTTGGCCTGGGCCAGGTTGCCCCCGGCCAGGGCCTCCGCCGTGCCCAGCAGGGCGAACAGCGCCGCCAGTCTGGGCAGGTGCAGCCCCCGGCGCATATACTCCATGGGCCCGCCCCGCCACTGGCCGTCGGCGTCCTTCTCCCGGTAGCGGACAGCCAGGGTCTTTTCCGCGCAGCCGGTCATCATGCCCAGAACGGCAGTCACCCACATCCAGAACACCGTCCCCGGGCCTCCGTAGAAAATGGCGGTGGCCACACCGGCGATGGAGCCGGTGCCGATGACCGAGGCCAGGGCAGCCGACATGGCCTGGAGCTGGGAGATTCCCTTTCCGCTCCCCTTCTTCCGTCGGAACAGGGAGCCCACGGTGGTCTTCCACCACAGGGGCAGGTGAAAAATTTGAAAAAAGCCGGTGCAGATGGAGTAATACCCGCCCACCAGCAAAAAGACCGCCAGCAGCGGTCCGCTCCACAGGAAATCACTGACCCGGGATAAAAAAGCCATGTCCGCACACCCCCTGGACAGGAGTATGCGGACACGGCGCGGGTTATTCTGATTTTGTCCCGCTGCCCCGGCGCAGGCGCTTGGGCAGATCTGCGATCCAGTCGGAGAGCCGGAGCAGCCGGGGGTGGATGGCCTCCCGGGGCAGCAGGCCCATGCGGCACAGGATGGGCAGCAGGGCGGCAAAGAGGATGACCAGCATAGCCGTCTGCACCGGCAGCATGACGGCATTCTTCACCGCACTGGCCCCCACGATGACCCAGTAGCCCTTGGAGGAATACCAGAGATAGGTCCCCAGGCCGCCCAGGAACACGTTCTGAAGATTGGTGACCAACTTGGCCAGAAAGACCCGCAGCACCGTCACCCGGGCCCGGTAGAGAAACAGGGCGTAGGTCAGGACGCCCAACATGGTAGTAAAGACATAGAAGGGGTTGTAGCCGCCGGTGGGGTGCATCAGGTAGGACACCGTGTCCTCAACGAAGCCGAACACCAGGGCGTTCACCGGCCCGCATACCAGGGCACACAGGGCCCGGGCCAGAAAGCCCCAGGTGATCTTGATGTTGTTCACCACCGGGATGGACTGGAGGTAGGACAGGGCCACGCAGGCGGCCACCATCAGGGCGGAAAACACCAGGTTGCGGATCTTTTTGGCGTCCGCCGCGGCGTCATGCCAGTAGGCGCGGGAAAAGGGCGTTTTGTACAGCTGCATAAAAAATCCTCCTTTTGTGTCGGGCAGCCCCATGAGGGGAATGCCGCACAAAGGAGGTATCCGTATGCTCCGCCATGCGGCAGCGGGATGCGGAGCGCGCACTGCGGCCTGACGGCCTTTCGTCCAGCGGACAACTCCCCGTCCCGCCGGCACTGGTCACGCGCGCTCCTACTCTGCCTGTGAGCACAGTGTACTCCTGTTGCTGCCGCATTGCAAGAGCAAAAGTCACCGGAAAACCAAAGTTTCCCGGTGACTTTTCTCTTTCTGAACCTTAAAACCAGCAGGGCCTGCTTTACTCCACTGTCACGCTCTTGGCCAGGTTTCTGGGCTTATCAATATCGCAGCCGCGCATGAGGGCCACATAGTAGGCGAAGAGCTGCAGGGGCACCACGCCCAGGGAGGGCAGCAGCATGGGATGGGTGTCGGGTATGGTGATCACCCCGGCGGCCACCTTGGCCATCTCCTCCCCGTGCTCCTCCGTGGTCAGGGCCAGCACATCGGCCCCCCGGGACTTGACCTCCACCACGTTGCTCATGGCCTTGTCGAACAGCCGCCCGTAGGTGCCCAGGGCCACCACCAGAGTGCCGTCCTCGATGAGGGAGATGGTGCCGTGCTTCAGCTCCCCGGAGGCGTAGGCCTCAGAGTGGATATAGGAGATCTCCTTCAGCTTCAGGGAGCCCTCCAGCCCCAGGGCGTAGTCCACATTGCGGCCGATATAGAACACCGAGTCATGGTTGAAATAGCGGGAGGCGTAATACTGGATGTCCTCCCGGCGCTCCAGCACCTGCTCCATGCGGCCGGGGAGCAGCAGCAGCTCCCGGATAATGTCCCGGTACTCCTCCTCCCCCACGGTGTTCAGCCGGCGGGCCATATACAGGCACAGCAGGTCCAGCACCGCCAGCTGGGCGGTGTAGGCCTTGGTGGTGGCCACGGCGATCTCCGGCCCGGCCCAGGTGTACAGCACCTGGTCGGACTCCCGGGCGATGGAGGAGCCCACCACGTTGACGATGGACAGCACCCTGGCCCCCAGGCGCCTTGCCTCCCGCAGGGCGGCCATGGTGTCCAGGGTCTCCCCGGACTGGCTGATGGCCACCACCAGGGTGGTTTCATTCACAATGGGCTCCATATACCGGAACTCGGAGGCCAGGGCCACCTCCACCGGGATGCGGAGCATCCGCTCCAGGTTGTACTTGCCCACCATACCCACATGGTAGGAGGAGCCGCAGGCGATGATATAGATCTTGCTCAGGCCCCGAAGGTACTCGTCGGTCAGGGCGAAGTCCTCGAACCACACCTCGTCGTCCTTGATGCGGGGAAAGACCGCCCGCCGCAGGGCCTCGGGCTGCTCCATGATCTCCTTGAACATGAAGTGCTCGTAGCCGCCCTTCTCCGCCGCGTCGATCTCCCAGTCCACATGGGAGATCTCCTTCTCGATGGGCCGGAGGAAGCTGTTGTAGCACCGGATGCCCTCCCGGGTCAGGACCGCCACCTCGCCGTCCTCCATATAGATGACGTCCCGGGTGTGCTTCAGGATGGCGGTGACGTCGGAGGCCAGGAAGTTCTCCCCCTCCCCCACGCCCAGGATCAGGGGGCTGTCCTTGCGCACGGCGATGAGCTGGTCCGGGCAGTCGGCGCAGATGATGCCCAGGGCGTAGGCCCCCTCGATGCGGTGGAGCACCCGGCCCACCGCCGCCAGCAGATCCCCCTCGTAAAAATACTCAATGAGCTGGGCCACCACCTCGGTGTCGGTCTCCGACACGAAGGGCACGCCCTGGCCGATCAGAAATTCCTTCAGGGCGGCGTAGTTCTCGATGATGCCGTTGTGCACCACCGCGATTCTGCCGCTGCGGCTCACCTGGGGATGGGAGTTCACGTCGGAGGGGGCGCCGTGGGTGGCCCAGCGGGTGTGCCCGATTCCGATCTGTCCCTTGATGGCCGCACCGTTGCGGGTCAGGTCGGCCAGCACCTTCAGCCGGCCCTTGGCCTTGGCCACCTCCAGCCCGTCCTCGCCGAACACGGCGATGCCCGCCGAGTCATAGCCCCGGTATTCCAGCCGGGCCAGCCCGTCCAGCAGGACGGGCGCCGCCTGGGTCTGCCCCACAAAGCCTACAATTCCACACATAATGTTTTCTCCCTTCCGGAGGCCGATATCGCTTAAGATTCTCCCCGCGCTGTTTTTTCCTCGATGTGGGCGTCCACCTGCCTGGAGAACTCCAGGGCGGAATTGAGCCCCATTTTCTTCTGCCGGTTGTTCATGGCGGCCACCTCCACGATGACAGCCAGGTTCCGGCCCGGCTTCACCGGGATAGTCAGGGTGGGCACCTGCACGTCCAGAATGGTGGCGAAGCTCTCATCCGCCCCCAGGCGGTCGTAGAAGGTGCCGTCCTCCCAGGCCTCCAGGTTGATGACCAGGTCGATGCTGGACTCATGCTTGACGGCGGACATGCCGAACAGCCGGCGCACGTCCACCACGCCGATGCCCCTCAGCTCCATATAGTGGCGGATCAGCTCGGGCGCCGTGCCGATGAGCCCGCTGCCGGGGCCCCGGCGGATCTCCACCGCGTCGTCGGCGATGAGCCGGTGGCCGCGCTTGATCAGTTCGATGGCGGTCTCGCTCTTGCCCACGCCGGACTCGCCCATGAGCAGCACGCCCTCGCCGTAGACCTCTACCAGCACGCCGTGGCGGGTGATGCTGGGCGACAGGGCGATGCGCAGGTAGCCGATCAGGTTGCTGATGATGTTGGCGGTGTTCTCCTTGGTGCGGAGAATGGTCTGCTGGTGCTTCTCGGCCATCTCCATGCACTCGGGATAGGGCTCCAGCCCCCGGGCGTAGATCACCGCCGGAATGTCGTATTCAAACAGGTCGTCAAAGCTGACCCGCCGCTCGCCCCGGGTCATCCGCTGGAGGTAGGAGGTCTCCACCAGGCCGATGACCTGCATCCGCTTCGCGTCAAAGTAGTCGAAAAAGCCGGCCAGCTGCAGGCCGGGACGGTTCACATCCTCAATGGTGATCCGCCTGTCCCGGTAGCCCTCCGGCCCGTACAGCACCTCAAGGCCAAAGTTGTCGATGATCTCGCCAAGGCTGACGCTGGGCTTCGTGCTCATTCGCTCACGCCCTTTCGTTCTGTCTGTCCCCCGCCGGCACACTCCGCCGGCAAAAGGCCGTATAGAGAAAGTATATCATAATTCCGCCCTAAAAAAAACAGTTGTTTACGTGAAATTCGCTCTTGATTTTCTTGCTCCTTTCTGTTAAGATCCCGAATTTAACAGTAAGAGTACGCAATGAGGTCCGCAATCCATTGGCGCGCA
>JBJEYO010000115.1:0-1811 GCA_051886935.1 Candidatus Enterenecus sp.
GTATCCCTCCGGCAGCCATCCCAGCCGGTACTCGGGCAAGGTCTCCGCCGGGGCCTCGCCTGTGAAGCGGTAGACCACATAGGTCTCGTATACCTCCCTGACCCAGTTGACGAAGGAGGCCCGGGCCCGGGAATCCGAGGCCAGCCAGACGCCCGCCCCGATGAGCACGGCCAGCAGTATGGCGGCAGCCCCCCGGGCCACGGAGCGGAATCGGCCGCGGCGCCGCTCCGCCCTGAACAGGCGCTCCATTTTCTCCTCGAACTCCGGCGAGAAGTCGTGCCGGCACTCCTCCGGCGGGGGGACGGCGCTCAGCATGGCCCGGCGCACCGACGCCGCCGCCTGCCGCAGCGCGGCGTCCGTCATGACGGTCTTTTCCATGCTCACCCCTCCTTTTCCAGCTGCGCCGCCAGGGCCTCCTTGGCCCGCCAGAGCAGCTTCTGCACGCCGGACTGCTTCATTCCCAGCATCCCGGCGATCTCCTTTGTGGTGTATCCGCAGTCGAAGCGGAGCAGCAGCACCTGGCGGTACCTGGCCGGCAGCTGCGCCATGGCGTCGGCCAGGCCGCAGTCCCCCGGCAGAGGAATCTCAACGCCGTGCTCCTCCTCGTCGTATTCCCCTCCGCACCTGTTCCTGCTCCGCAGGATGTCCAGGGCTTTCCTCTCTACTGTTATAACGACATAGGAACGGGTTTCCGGACACTTGACCGCCGATATATTTTCAAGATGGCCCAAGATGGACACAAAGGCCTGCTGGACGGCGTCCTCGGCGTCGTGTTCGTTTTTCAGGATGCCGTAGGCCACATGATACATCTGCTCCCGGTAGTACAGGTAGAGCTGTTCCAGCTTGACTCTGTCCTCCTCTGTTTCGATCATCTGCAAGCAGATCAGCACGAATCGCCGCACCTCCCCGAAGGGCTTTCCGCCCCGATTTTACACGCCGGCTCATGGAGCAAACCTCTCCCCGGGCACGGACACAAAAGCCCGGGGCCGCTGGGTTGCAGCGGCCCCGGAGCACGGTTTCTGTCACTTATTGACCTTGGAGTCCACCACATCCCGCAGCAGGGCGGCGAACTCGTCGAAGGACATGGCGCCCAGATCGCCGTCGGCGCGGTGACGGGGGGAGACGGTGCCATTCTCCATGTCCCGGTCGCCCACCACCAGCATATAGGGAACCTTCTCCATCTGGGCGTCTCTGATCTTCCGCCCGATCTTCTCGTTGCGGTGGTCCACCTCAACGCGGAAGCCCTGGGTCTCCAGCCTGGAGGCGACCTCGTTGGCGTAGTCTGCGGCCCGGTCGGTGACGGGCAGCACCTTGGCCTGGACGGGGGCCAGCCAGGTGGGGAACGCGCCGGCGAAGTGCTCGGTGATGATGCCAATGAACCGCTCAATGGAGCCGAACACCACACGGTGGATCATGACGGGGCAGTGCTTCTCGCCGTCGGCGCCGGTGTACTCCAGGTTGAAGCGGCCGGGCAGCTGATAGTCCAGCTGGATGGTGCCGCACTGCCAGGTGCGGCCCAGGGAGTCCTGGATGTGGAAGTCCAGCTTGGGACCGTAGAAGGCGCCGTCGCCGGGGTTGACCTCGTAGGTCTTGCCGATGCTGGTGATGGCGTCGGCCAGGGCGTTGGTGGCGATGTCCCAGTCCTCCACGGAGCCGATGTGGTCCTCGGGCATGGTGGACAGCTCGATCTTGTAGGGCAGGCCGAACATGGAATAGACCTCGTCAAAGAGCTGGGCGATGCGGACGACCTCGTCCTTGATCTGGTCCTTGGCCAGCAGGATGTGGGCGTCGTCCTGGGTGAAGCAGCGGAC
>JBJEYO010000116.1:0-1791 GCA_051886935.1 Candidatus Enterenecus sp.
GCCCTCGATGAGGCCGACGCACTGCTCGGCGGCCATGATGATGTTCTTGTTGTTGGGCAGCACAAAGACCACCTCGGAGGGGGTGCGGGCGATCTCCCGCAGGATGTCCTCGGTGGAGGGGTTCATGGTCTGGCCGCCGGAGATGACGCCGTCCACGCCCAGGTCGCGGAACAGGGCGGCCAGGCCGTCGCCGGCGCACACGGCCACCACGCCGTACTTCTTCTCGGCGGGGGCGATGCCGGGCTCCTCGGCGGGCTTGGCGGCCTCCTCCATGTCCAGGTCGTCGGTGCTCTGGGGTTTGCGCCCGGCGGCCATATCCTCATACTGGGTGCGCATATTCTCGATCTTGGCCAGCTCCAGGGTGCCGTACTTCTGGGCCTCGCTGAGGGCGGCGCCGGGGATGTCGGTGTGGACATGGACCTTGAAGGCCTCATCGTCCTCGCCGATGACCAGACTGTCGCCGATGCTGTTCAGGTAGGCGCGGAAGGGCTCGATGGAGGTGCCGGCGGTCTTGCGGACGATAAACACGGTGTCGAAGGTGAAGGTGATCTCCTCATCGGACAGGTTGGCGAAGTCCGCCTTTTCCTTGGCGGCGGGAGCCTCCTCCTCGCCCTCGGGCACGGGCACGCCCCGCATCTCGTCCAGCATGCCCTGGAGGATGATCAGGTAGCCCTTGCCGCCGGCGTCCACCACCCCCGCCTTCTTCAGCACGGGGTTCTGGTTGATGGTGTCGGCCAGGGCGGTCTGGCCCTCGGCGATGGCGGCCTCCAGCACATACTCCACGCTGTTCTGCTCCTGGGCGGCCTCGGCGGCACGGGCGGCGGCCAGGCGGGAGACGGTGAGGATGGTGCCCTCAGCGGGCTTCATGACCGCCTTGTAGGCGGCGGACACGCCCTCGTTCAGGGCGGCGGCAAAGAGGACGCCGTCGGCGGCGTCGTGCTCCTTCAGGGCCTTGGACACGCCGCGGAACAGCAGGGACAGGATGACGCCGGAGTTGCCCCGGGCGCCCCGCAGCAGGGCGGAGGCGTTGATGGAGGCGGCCTGGCTGATGGAGGCGGCGGGCTTCTTTTTGGCGTCCGCCGCGGCGGTGCCGATGGTCAGGGACATGTTGGTGCCGGTGTCGCCGTCGGGCACGGGGAAGACATTGAGCTCGTTGATGCCCTGCTTCTGGGCGCTGATGGAGGCGGCACCATGGATAATCATGCGCTGAAACAGCGCACCGTCAATCATATCGATCATAATCAGGTAAGTTCCTTTCTGTCTGTCCGGGAATTAACCGATCACCATGGAGTCCACGCAGACGTCCACGCTGCGCACCTCCACATTGGTCAGGCGGTTAACATTGTACTTGACCTCGCTCTGGATGGAGCGGCTCACCGCGGTCAGGTTGACGCCGTTGTCCACAATGATGTGCAGCTCGATGGAGATGGAGCCGTCCTCGTTGTAGGTGAGCTTCACGCCCTTGGACATGGATTCCCGGCGGAGCAGATGGACCAGGCCGTCAGTCTTGGAGCGGAAGGCCATGCCTTTCACGCCGTAGCAGCTGGTGGCCACAGCTCCGGTAATATTGGTAAAGACCTCGTTCGTCAGACGGATGTGGCCTTTCTCATTTTGGATTCTCATAAGACCCTTCCTTTCTTCGTGGGCGGGAGTACTATGGGATGTCATATGTTATAGCATTATAGTCCATTTCTCTGTAAAATACAAGTGTTTTTCCAGGAGCGATCGGAGACAGGAGTGTAGGTTGTACAATGATGTGTGACAAAAGGTAAAAAAAGATAGCGAATAGAG
>JBJEYO010000117.1:0-1783 GCA_051886935.1 Candidatus Enterenecus sp.
CGGCGGCCTTGCCCACCAGATAAGCCTCCTGCACGTCGGTGGCAGAGGCCAGGTGCGCGCCGCACCGCTGGAGCAGGGAGAGCTCAATGCCACGGACCTTCACGCCCATCCGCTGCTTGATGACGTCCGCCAGCATCACGGCGAGACCTCCCAGCTGGGCGTGGCCGAAGCCGTCGGTGGCGGAGGTTTTGGCCTCGGAGACGAAGGTGCCGTCAGCGTAGTGGATGCCCTCAGACACCGCCACCAGGCAGTTGCCGGTGGCCTCGTAAATGCGCTTGACGTCAGCCACGAAGGCGTCCATGTCGAAGTCCACCTCCGGCAGGTACACCAGGTCGGGACCGGAGCCTGCCCAGCTGGCCAGACCCGCAGCGCCAGCCAGCCAGCCGGCGTGGCGGCCCATGATCTCCACGATGACCACGGTGCCGGTGTCGTACACCCGGGCGTCCTGGTACAGCTCCATGCAGGAGGTGGCGATGTACTTGGCGGCGCTGCCGTAGCCGGGGCAGTGGTCGGTGCCGCTCAGGTCGTTGTCAATGGTCTTGGGCACGCCCATGATGTTGCAGGGATAGCCCACCCGCTGCATGTACTTGCTGATCTTGTTGCAGGTGTCCATGGAGTCGTTGCCGCCGTTGTAGAAGAAGTAGCGCACGTCGTATTTTTTGAAAATCTCCAGAATGCGCTTGTAGTCGGTGTCGTCCACATCCGGGTCAGCCAGCTTGTACCGGCAGGAGCCCAGGGCGGAGGAGGGGGTGAACTGGAGCAGCTCCAGCTCCTTGGGGTCCTCCTGGCCCATGTCGTAGAGCTTGTCGGCCAGCACGCCCTTGATGCCGTGGGCAGCGCCCAGAACCCGGGTGATCTGGGGGGAGGCCAGGGCGGTCTGGATGACGCCCTGGGCGCTGGCGTTAATCACAGAAGTGGGCCCGCCGGACTGGCCGATGATGCAGGCGCCTTTTAAATTTTCCATAGAGGGTTCCTCCATTGTCTTTTTAGTATGATGATTTATTGTATCATATTACAAGCATACTTGCAATTATCAATGATTGTTGGTAAAATGATTTATCCGGGATCATTGGGATGCCGGCTTTTTTGAAAAATAACGCGCCCCCGGGCGCATGGAGGGTTATCATTATGCCGTTAGTAACAACCACTGAAATGTTCCGGAAGGCTTACGAGGGCGGCTACGCCATCGGCGCCTTCAACGTCAACAACATGGAGATCGTCCAGGGAATCACCGAGGCTGCTCTGGAGGCCAAGTCTCCCATCATCCTTCAGGTCTCCGCCGGTGCCCGGAAGTATGCCAAGCACGGCTACCTCATGAAGCTGGTGGAGGCCGCCGTGGCCGACACCGGCCTGCCCATCGCCCTGCACCTGGACCACGGAGAGGACTTTGAAATCTGCAAGGCCTGCATCGACGGGGGCTTTACCTCCGTCATGATCGACGGCTCCAAGCACGACTTCCAGGAAAACATCGCTCTCACCCGCCAGGTGGTGGAGTATGCCCACGCCCACGACGTGGTGGTGGAAGGGGAGCTGGGCCGCCTGGCCGGCATCGAGGACGACGTGAACGTCTCCGCCGAGGACTCCTCCTACACCAACCCCGAGCAGGTAGAAGAGTTCGTCCGGGCCACCGGGGTGGACAGCCTGGCCATCGCCATCGGCACCAGCCACGGCGCTTTCAAGTTCAAGCCCGGCACCAAGCCCCAGCTGCGCTTTGACATCCTGGAGGAGGTCTCCCGCCGTCTGCCTGGCTTCCCCATCGTTCTCCACGGGGCCTCTTCCGTCA
>JBJEYO010000118.1:0-9093 GCA_051886935.1 Candidatus Enterenecus sp.
CACCCCACTTGTTAGATAGTATATCATACTGTCTAACAAATGGGGTGCAATCCACGGGGAGCTGAAGGGATGTTACTGCAGATAGTTCAGAGGGTTCACGGTCTTGCCGTTGATGCGGATCTCGAAGTGGCAGTGGTTGCCGGTGGAGTTGCCGGTGGAGCCCATGCGGGCGATGGCCTGGCCCTGATACACCTTGTCGCCGGCCCTGACCAGCAGGGAGGAGTTGTGGCCGTAGTAGGTCTGGCTGCCGTTGTCGTGGGTGATGATGACCAGGTAGCCGTAGCTGCCCTTCCAGCCGGCAAAGGTGACGGTGCCGCCGTCGGCCGCCTTGATGGTGGTGCCGTAGGAGCCGGCGATGTCGATACCCAGGTGGAAATCATAGCAGCCATAGAGATAGCGGCCGCCGTAGCGGGAGGTGATGGTGCCCCGCACCGGCCAGATATAGTAGCCGTTGGAGGCCGTCTTGGGCCTGGGGGTGGTGCCGGTATACATATAGGTGATGGTGGGCTCCTCCAGGGTCTGGGAGCTGTTGACGGTGCGCTCCACCTCATAGCCGTTTACATAGAGCACATCGGCGTTGACCAGGGCCAAGCCGTCCTCGCCCTGCTCCTTCACGGAGGTGCTGCCCACATAGAGGTTGGCAGTCTCGATGTACTCGATGGGGCTCTCGATGACCTCCTCATAGGTCTCGTTGGTGTAGACGCACACCGACAGGAAGGGCACGGCCCGCTGGATGACCAGCTGCTGGCCAACCATCAGCTGATTGATGTTGATGCCCTGGTTCAGGTCGCTCAGGTCGGCGGGGGTCATATCCAGGGAGTAGGCGATCTGGTTGAAGGTGTTGCCCTTCTCCACGGTGTAGTACGCCTCCTCCACCGTGCAGGCGGTCAGGACGGCGTACAGGTCGTCCAGGCGGTATTCGGTGTTGGCAGGCAGCTCCACGGGGTAGACCTGCACATGCTCCAGGAAGTCATAGCGGACGGTGTCCTCGGTCAGATAGGGTTCGGCCACCCGGTCCAGCAGGGCCTGCATATCCTCCTTGGTGGGCGCGTAGCCCAGCTCCATGCCGTCCACGGAGATGGCGTAGGCCTCCACCAGGGCGCCCACGCCGGCGAACATGGTGTTCTCCACCTCGGCGGCATCGCTGAAGTCGCCGCTGGCGGTAATGGCAGGGGTGATCTCGATCTCGCCCTCGTAATCGTACTCCTCACCCAGAATGCTGGCGGCCCGGGTCTCCACGTTGTTGACGATGGCGGCCACCTCGTCCTCATTGGCCAGCACGCCCAGCTCCACGCCGTCCACGGTCAGGACATAGGCCTGAGTATACATCCCGTTGAAGCTGATGGTGCCCACCACCACGGCCAGCACCGCCACATAGAGCAGGGGGGACACGGGGTGGCGCTTGATCCGGCGGTTCGCCCGGCCGGCCAGCTCGCACACCTTATCCCAGCCGTCCAGCAGCCGGATCAGGGCATCCTCGCCCCGGTCCAGCGCCTTGTCCCACAGCCGCAGGCCGCCCACCCGGGCGCGCTCACACAGGGCCAGGACCTTCAGCCATTTGCGGCGCAGGGTGTTCTTCAGGTCTTTTGATGTATTGTCATGAGATCGGCTCACACAAAGCGCCTCCCAATCCGCGAAATCGGCCCCCGCAGGGGCCGGTAACAATCCAAGCGCAAAGGTTACAAAACAGTTACAACGCTATCCTACACCCATTTCCCCCTCCCGTCAAGCCCGGAACCAAAATTTTTCAGCCGGCTCCGGCCCCGTCAGCAGCGGCACATCTTGTTGTTTTCTCTCGTCCCTTCCCGATTTTGGGCACACTTTGTTGTGTGAATCGGCATTTTCCACAATCTTTTCCTCTGTTTTTCGCCGTTTTACCCGTTCCGCTTGACAAGGGGCCGCCGGTGGAGTAAGATAGACCCACCGCAGCGTAAAAGGAATACACAGGGGCGCTGGAAGTCATTTTCGGCTGAGATGTGAGGCAAAACGCAGTCTCCGGTCCCTCGACCTGATCCGGGTAATGCCGGCGTAGGAAGTGCATTCGACAGGGCCGTGGGCGTTGTCGTTTCTTTCGTGTACCGCATTGCATCCGTTTGCATTGCGGTATATTATTTGAAAGGAAGAAGCAACCATGTCAAACACCAAATCCCACAACGCGGTCCGCGCCCTGGTGGAAGGCGCCATTTTTGTGGCCATTGCCGAGATCCTGGGCTACCTGAAGATCTGGCACATGCCGGAAGGCGGCTCTGTCTCCCTGATGATGCTGCCCATTATCGTTTACGCCCTGCGCTGGGGCCTGGGCCGCGGCCTGCTGGCCGGCCTGGTCCTGGGTATCCTGGACTTCATGCTGGGCGGCGGCATCGCCATCGGCTGGCAGTCCATTCTGGGCGACTATGTGGTGGCCATCACCGCCCTGGGCCTGGCCGGCATCGGCCACAACAAGGGCCTGCCCGGCGTGATCGTCGGCTCCATCGTGGGCTGCCTGGGCCGTTTTGTCACCATCTGGGTCACCGGCGTCCTGCTCTGGGGCGAGTACATGTACGATATTTACGGATTGCCCATGACCAACGAGTGGGTCTATTCCTTCCTCTACAACCTGCCTGTGCTGGTCTCCGGCGTGATCACCGTGATCATCTGCGTGATCCTGTATAACATCAGATCGCTCCGGCTGTACATTCTGGGCAGCGACATTTCCAAGTAAGGAGTTTTTTCAGTGGGAAAATTTGACGGCGTGCTGTTTGCCAGCGACTACGACGATACCTTATATAATTTACAGCTCACCGTCTCCCCGGAGGATCACGCGGCCATCCGCTACTTCATGGACAACGGCGGCCGCTTCACCATCGCCACGGGCCGGGCCCACCGCACCTTCACCCCCCAGATCGAAAAGGAGGGCCTGGAGTTCAACGCCCCGGTGGTGCTCTCCAACGGCGCGGCCATCTACGACTACGCCGCCGGGGACTATGTGGTCCGCACCAGGCTCCATCCCGACACCCCAGAACGCATGGAGGAGCTGTGCGACCGGTTCCCGGAGCTGGGCTTCGAGGCCTACCACGGGGAGGACCTGTACGTCCACAACCCCAACCTGGTGACCAGAACCCACCTGGAACGGGTGGGGGTGCCCCACACCCAATGCCCCATCCGGGACATGCCCACGCCCTGGAACAAGCTCATTCTGGAGCAGGAGCATCTCTTTCTGATCCAGGTGCGGGAGGATCTCATGGAGCACTGGGGAGAGGATTACGAGTGCATCTTCTCCAACCACTACCTGCTGGAGGTCACACACAAGGGCAGCAACAAAGGTACTATGGTGGCCCGGATAGCGGAGGACCTGGGGATCGCCCGGGAACACATCTACTGCATAGGGGATAACCAGAACGACATCCCCATGCTGGCCCTGTCCGCCATCCCCTTCGCCCCGGCCAACTGCGACCAGTCGGTGAAGGACTGGGGCGCCCGGGTGCTGCGCCACTGTGACAGCGGCGCTGTGGCCCAGGCCATTGAGATTTTGGATTCCATCTATTAAAAAGCACAGGCCGGCGCGTGAAACGCGCCGGCCTGTATCTTTTACCGCTTTTTGCCCAGCTTGTGCTTGGTGCCGTCCGGCTCCAGCAGGTAGGTGTTGTCCAGCTGGCCGGTCAGGCTGGCCTTCACGCTGGCAATATACTCCCGGCGGAGGGCGTCCCGCTCGGCGGTCTCCTCCGGGGTCAGCACCTCACCCGCCTTCACCCGGCGGGCCAGTTCATTGATGCGGTCGATCTTCTTCTGATCCATTACACATATCGCTCCATTTCGATCATGATGCGGCCCTTGCGGGACTGGCCGCCCACAGTTTTCAGCACGCACTTGCCCAGGCCCCGGCAGGTGAGAATATCCCCCTCCGCCACGGCCTTGTCCGATTTGAGGCACTCCCGGTGGTTCACCGACACCTTCCCGGCGGCGATCAGGTCGGCGGCCTTGCCCCGGGCGATGGAAAAGCCGGAGGACACCACCGCGTCCAGCCGCAGGGTGGCCACCGTGTCCTTGACCAATCGCACCTGCACCGGCGCGGGGGAGAGGTCGGCCAGAGGGATCTCCCGCAGCTTCAGCCGGTACCGCCCTGCCTGGTCAAACTGGGAGAGAATAATGGGGGCGGCCTCCTTCAGGGCCGCGATCTGGGCCCGGTCGTCCAGTACGATGATGTCCCCCACCTTTTCCCGGGTCAGCCCGATGCCCATGAGCCCGCCCAGCAGGTCCCGGTGGGTCAGCTCCGCGTTGGGCGGAAAGACGGCCTCGATGGCGGCCAGCTCCTCGCCTGCGTCCCAATCCTCCGGCTCCTGCCAGTCGGGGAGAAAAACGCACACCGTGCGCTCCGCTCCCTCGTACCCGCCGTGGAACAGGTGCCTTGGGTGGCCGCAGGCGGACAGCAGCGGCTCCGCCGCCGCCCGCTGGGCGGGGGAGAGGAACTGGGTGGCGCAGGGGATGGAGCGGCTCTGGGCCCGCCCCATCCGGTCCAGGACCCGGGCCAGGGTCATCCGCTCCTCCGGGTCTTTGGAGAATTTGTTCAGCAGCTCTGTCTTATTCATACCGCCACACTCTTCTGGGCGTTGTAGAGCCGGGCATATTCCCCGCCGGCGGCCAGCAGCTCCTCGTGGGTACCCTCCTCCACGATGTGGTTGTCGTCCACCACCAGGATGCGGTGGGCGTTGCGGATGGTGGACAGGCGGTGGGCAATAATAAGGGTAGTGCGGCCCCGGGCCAGCTCGTCAAAGGCGGACTGGATACGGGCCTCGGTGACGGAGTCCAGGGCGGAGGTGGCCTCGTCCAGAATGAGGATAGGCGGATTTTTCAGGAAGATGCGGGCGATGGACACCCGCTGCTTCTGGCCGCCGGACAGCATGACGCCCCGCTCGCCCACATAGGATTGAAAGCCGTCGGGCATGGCCATGATGTCATCGTAGATCTCCGCCCGCTTGGCCGCCTCGATGATCTCCGCCTCGGTGGCGTCCGGCTTGCCGTAGCGGATGTTGTCCATGATAGTGCCGGCAAACAGGAACACATCCTGCTGGACAATGCCGATATTCTGGCGCAGGGAGTGCTGGGTGACGCCGCGCACATCCTGGCCGTCCACCAGGATGCGGCCGCCGGTCACGTCATAGAACCGGGGTATGAGCTGGCACAGGGTGGATTTGCCCCCGCCGGATGGGCCCACCACCGCCACCGTCTCCCCCTGGTCGATGTGGAGGGACACATGCTCCAGCACTTCCTCGCTCCCGTCATAGTGGAAGGAAACGTCGTCGATGAGGATGTCGCCCTTGGCCGTCCCCATGACGGCGGCGCCGGGGGCGTCCTGCACGGCGGGCTCCACCCGCATCAGCTCCACGAACCGCTTGAAGCCCGCCATGCCGTTGAGGAACTGCTCCACAAAGGCGGCCAGCTTTCGCACGGGGGTCAGGAAGGTGGAGATATACAGGGAGAAGGCCACCAGGTCCACAAAGTCCATCTCGCCCCGCATGATGAAAAAGCCGCCGGCGGCGATGGTCAGCACATTCATCACGGGCAGCGCGAACTCCAGGCCGGAGTTGTAGGTGGCCATGGCCTTGTAGTAATCCCGCTTGGCCCCCTTGAACTGGTCATTGGAGACACGGAATTTCTCGCTCTCCTGATCCTCGTTGGCGAAGGCCTTGGCGGTGCGCATGCCGGAGATGGCGGACTCAAGCTGGCCGTTGATGCCCGCCATGTTCTGCTTCACCTGCACCGAGGCCTTCACCATTCTCTTTCTCTGGACCACGGTGAAGATCACGAACACCGGCACCACGGCAAACACCACCAGGGCCAGCTTCCACTGGATGGTGAGCATCAGGCAGAAGGCGCCCACGAGCGTCACCGTGGAGATGAACAGGTCCTCCGGCCCGTGGTGGGCCAGCTCGGTGATCTCAAACAGGTCGGTGGTGGCCCGGCTCATGAGCTGGCCGGTGCGGTTTTTGTCATAGAAGGAGAAGGACAGGTCCTGCATGTGGCCGAACAGGTCCCGGCGTATGTCCGCCTCGATCCGCACGCCCATCATATGGCCCCAGTAGGTAACCACATACTGCATCCCCGCCCGCAGGCCGTAGGCCAGCAGCAGAATGGCCATAACGGCGAAAAAGGCGCCGTACAGGTTCTGTGGCAGCAGCTCATTGAGGGCCTGCCGGGAGGCGTAGGGGAAGGCCAGGTCCACCACCGCGATGCACAATGCGCAGCACATATCCAGGATGAACAGCCCCAGGTGGGGCTTGTAATATGAGAGGAATATGGAAAGATATCCCCGCTGAAATCTCTCCTTTTGCATACCGGATGCTCCTTTTCCGCAATTTAATTGAATATTAAGTATATCCCACCCCGTTTGGCTTGTCAATGCGGCGGCGGGGCATTATAATATAATGTATACAGAAGGAATCAACGCGCGGTTTGTCCCGCGCCCCCATTTTATTCTGACGGAAACCGGAGGGATCCCCATGGAACACGATCTGCTGACCTGGCCGGAGCGGGGCCGCCTGTGGATGCGTCTGGGCATCCGGGCGGTGCTGACCGCCGCGGCCATTCTGCTGCTGGTCTACGCCGTGCCTCCCCTGCTGTCCCTGCTGCTGCCCTTCGTGCTGGCCCTCATCGTGGCCTGGCTGCTCAATCCCATGGTACGCTGGTTCCAGCGGAAGCTGTCCGTGTCCAGAAAGGTCATCTCCATGGTTTTGGTGATTCTCCTGTTCTGCGTCATCGGCGGCGCCCTGTTCGGCATCGCCTGGGTGGTGGTGGACCAGATCATCTCCCTGTTCCGCGACTGGTCGTCGGTGACGGAGGCCCTGCTGTCCATGCTGGACAGCGTGGTCCAGTGGCTGGACAGCCTGGGCCGGCTCCTGCCCCAGTCCCTGCGCTTCAGTGCCGACGGGCTGTTCGACGCCCTGGCTGAGTGGCTGCGGGGGCTGGACATCTCCGGCTGGCTGGCCACCCTGGCGGGGCGGGCCCCCTCCATGGTCTCCTCTGTGTCCAGCTTCGCCGTGGCCACGGTGGTGTTCATCACCGCCAGCTACTTCATCACCGGCGACTACCCCCGCCTGCGCTTTCTCATCACCGACCGGGTACCCGCTGACATCCGGTCCTTCTGCGGCACGGTGAAGCGCATTTTCATGGAGGCCTTCGGCGGCTATCTGAAGAGCCAGCTCCTCCTCTCCCTGGGCGTGGCCGCCATCCTGGCGGCGGGCTTCCTCCTGATCGGCCAGCCCTACGGCCTGCTGCTGGCCATCGCCCTGGCGGTGCTGGACTTCATCCCCATCATCGGCGCCGGCACCGTCATGGTACCCTGGGCGGTCATCGACCTGATCATCGGCCACTATATCCACGCCATCCAGTTCGCAGTGATCTGGGGGCTCATTGTCCTGTTCCGCCGCTTCGCCGAGCCCAAGATTCTGGGCAACCAGACCGGGCTGTCCCCCATCCTGTCCCTGGTGGGCATCTATGTGGGTATGCGTCTGGGCGGCGTGGGCGGCATGATCGTGGGACCACTGCTCATTCTGGTGTGCATCAACCTGGCCAAGCTGGGCATTTTCCGCCCGGTGCTCAATGACCTGCGCATGGCCTGCCGGGACATCCGGGGTATTCTCCGCGAGAGCCGGGGGAAAGGCTGACCGCCGCAAAATTATTTTCAAAAATGTTCAAAATCATTTTGAAGATCGGACATAATATGGACACATTTCTCGGATAAAGTATTGGCAAATCCAAACATGAGGAGTGATCCGCAATGTATGATTCCGATCTTTCCAACCAGAATGGCAGCTTCGACCGCGAGAGCGGCACCTACCATTACAGCTATACCCCCCAGTATAACGCCCCCTCCCCCGAGGTGCCCGTTAAGAAGAAGTCCCGCCGGGGGCTGAGGGCGGTGGCCCTGGTGCTCTGCTGCGCCCTGGTGGGCGGCGCCGCCGGCGTGGGGGGCGCCGCGCTGTACAGCTCCCTGGCCAAGGGCGATTCCCCCACCGCCGTCACCGTCTATCAAAACCACACCGACCCCACCCCCGTCCAGGTCCAGCAGGCCAACGGCCTGACCCCCATGAGCCTGTCTGAGATTTACGCCTCCTATGTGGACTCCTGCGTGTGCATCACCATCACCGCCATGGTGCAGCAGGGCTGGTACCAGTACGAGGCCACCGGCGCCGGCTCCGGCTTCATCATCAGCGAGGACGGCTATATCGTCACCAACTACCATGTCATCGACGGCGCCACCTCCATCAAGGTCACCCTGAACGACGGCAGCCAGTACAGCGCCAAGCTCATCGGCGGTGAGGAGACCAACGACGTGGCCGTGCTGAAGATCGACGGCATCACCGGCCTGAAGCCCGTGGTCATCGGCGACTCCGACGACCTGGTGGTGGGGGAGACCGTGTGCACCATCGGCAACGCCCTGGGCTCCCTGTCCTTCTCCCAGACCTCCGGCGGCGTGTCCGCCACCGACCGCTCCGTCACCATGAGCGACGGCGCCGTCATCAACATGATCCAGACCGACTGCACCATCAACTCCGGCAACTCCGGCGGCCCCCTGTTCGACAGCTATGGCCGTGTGGTGGGCATCACCTCCGCCAAGTATTCCAACAACGGCAACAGCTCCCAGGCCTCCATTGAGGGCATCGGCTTCGCCATCCCCATCAACGACGTCATCGACATCATCACCGACTATATCCAGTACGGCTATGTGACCGGCCGGCCCTACCTGGGCATCAGCTGCGCCGACATCACCCAGCAGTATATGGCCGCCTTCGGCTGGCCCGCCGGCGTGTATGTCAACTCGGTGGAACCCGGCTCCTGCGCGGAGACCGCCGGCATCAAGCAGGGCGACATCATCACCAAGATCGGGGACACCGACATCACCGGCGTGTCCCAGATGATCTCGGTGAAGAACTCCTACAAGGCCGGGGACATGGCGACCATCACCCTGTTCCGCTCCGGCGAATACTTCACCGTCACCCTCATCTTTGACGAACAGATGTAAGCAGCAGCTCCGCGGCCGCGGTCCCCAGGGACCGCGGCCGCTGAGACTGTCGAAAAAGGCTTCGCCTTTTCCGACAATTCTTTGCAGTCCGCTGC
>JBJEYO010000119.1:0-1745 GCA_051886935.1 Candidatus Enterenecus sp.
CCCAACATCGTCTGCACCCAGCCCTTCGGCTGCCTGCCCAACCACATCGTGGGCAAGGGCATGATCCGCAGGCTGAAGGACGACTATCCCAACTCCAACATCGTGGCCATCGACTACGACCCCGGCGCCACCAAGATCAACCAGGAGAACCGCATCAAGCTCATGCTGGCCAACGCCAAGGCTCTGGCCAAGCGGGAGCATGAGACGGCGGAGGCGGCCCTGTGAGCGGGAACACGCCGGCGGAAGCGCTGCGCATCGTGGACGCCTGCGCCGAGGAGCATTTCAAAGCCATGTCCCTCATTTCCCCGCACGGCTGACGCCCTGCGGGGGCCCCTTTCTTGATTTGATCTGCTCGGGCGGAGTGAATCCGCCCGGCATCAAGATTTTGCCTGCGGCAAAATGCTTGTGACGCGCCATTCGGCGCGATAGCGTGGATGAATGGAGGTTGCATATGGAATCCTTACATTTTGTGGATGCCTGTGAGGATGAGCATTTCAGGGCCATGTCCCTCATCCACGCCCTGGGCTGGCGCACCACCTATCAGGACGCGGTGCCCGCCGACTACATGGCCCAGGAGGTGACGGATGACCGCTGGGTCCCCTTCTTCCGGGAGGACTACGAGACCGGCAGCTGCCACGGGCTTCTCCTCTACCGGGGGGACACGCCGGTGTCCTGCTGCACCTACGGCCCCGCCCGGGTGGGGCCCAGCCCCCGGCAGAGCAGCCTGGTGAGTTTCAACTCCCAGGGCTACGAGGGGTGGGGTGAGGTCATCTCCTTCTACACCCACCCGGAGGAAAAGGGCAAGGGCTACGGCTCCGCCCTCATGGAGGAGGTCCTCCGCCGCCTGCGCCGGGAGGGCTACGAGCACGCTTTCGTCCTGGTGCTCCGGGAGAACGAGAACGCCCGGCGGTTTTACAGCCGCCTCGGCTTCACCTGGGACGGCACCCATGAGGACGTCCCCTTCCCCCACCACATGGTGTGCGTGGACCTGCGCTATGTGATCGACCTGTAAAGAACGCCTGTCCCGATTGGGGCAGGCGTTCTCTGTTCCGCATAAGTTGGTGCGGGAGGTGATGGTTTTGACAAACTGCGGCGGGCTCAGCCAGGGCCTGGTGGCGACGGCCGCGGGGCTGTCCATCTCCATGGCCCGGTGCCTGTCCTGCGACGAGCTGGCGGTCCTGGGCGCCTTTTTCACCGTTCTGGGGGACAATCTGTCTCTGCTGTCCATCCAGTCCTCCGAGGCGGCGGAAACCCAGTCCTGCCCCTGCTCCGGCCACTCTACCGACAGTAGAGAGGCCCTGACCCAGCTCTCTACCTCCTCTCCGCCCACGGTATAGTCCCTTTTCCCCACAATAGATTGTACTTGGGCGGAACCTGGAATAGAATAAACTCATGGCGCCGCCCAACCCCCACCACGGAACAGGAGCGTGACTTTGGCTTGAACCGCACCAAACTCAAGGACAGGACCCTTCCCGACTACACCCGCGGAGAAGAGCGCATGAACATGATCACCCACATTGTGGGCGGCGGCCTGGGCGTCGTGGCGCTGCTGCTGTGCCTGGTGCGCGCGATTCTCCACCGGGACCCCTGGGCCGTGGTGGGCGGCGCGATCTACTCCGTCTCCCTCATTCTGCTGTATACCATGTCCAGCGTCTATCACGGGCTGCGCCCGCCCATGGCCAAAAAGGTCATGCAGGTGCTGGACCACTGCACCATCTATTTTCTCATCGCCGGCAGCTACACCC
>JBJEYO010000120.1:0-1741 GCA_051886935.1 Candidatus Enterenecus sp.
AAGGAGTACTGGGGCGAGGGCTCCAACCGCGCCCGCAACTGGCAGCGCTACGACCTGGGCGGCAAGACCGACCTGGCCTTTGAGGAGGGTGTGGACTCCTATGTCACCTACGCCGGCCCCCTGCACGACAACGTGGCCAAGAGCCTGTACAAGGTCAAGTCCACCATGTGCAACTGCGGCGTGCTGACCATCCCCGAGCTGCAGAAGAACGCCAAGCTCACCGTGGTCTCCTCCACCAGCATCGTGGAGGGCGGCTATCACGATGTGACCCTGCGCACCACCAGCAGCAACCGGTGATCCTGTCCCTGCAAAAAACGGCAAAGGCACTTGACGAAAAATTTTCGGTGTGCTATGTTTATACCAGCGATATGACTGACGGAAGTGGGCTGTACCACATGAAGTATCGCCGGCGCGAACCGCGCTGAATGCCGACCGTCTGGGCGCACTGAATGAACTTCGGTGCGCCCTTTTTGTTTTCCGGGCCACCGACACCATCAAGGAGGAACAGAAACATGGAATTCAAAACTGACATTCAGATCGCCCAGGAGTGCGAGATGAAGAAGATCACCGAGATTGCGGCGGCGGCCGGTGTGGACGAGGAGTATCTGGAGCTGTACGGCAACTACAAGGCCAAGGTGGACTACCGCCTGCTGCGGGAGAACACCCGGCCCGACGGCAAGCTGATCCTGGTCACCGCCATCAACCCCACCCCCGCCGGCGAGGGCAAGACCACCACCACGGTGGGTCTGGCCGACGGCCTGCGCAGACTGGGCAAGAATGTGATGGTGGCCCTGCGGGAGCCCTCCCTGGGCCCCGTGTTCGGCGTCAAGGGCGGTGCCGCCGGCGGCGGCTATGCCCAGGTGGTCCCCATGGAGGACATCAACCTCCACTTCACCGGCGATTTCCACGCCATCGGCGCGGCCAACAACCTGCTGGCCGCCATGCTGGACAACCACATTCAGCAGGGCAACGCCCTGGGCATCGACGTGAAGCGCATCGTGTGGAAGCGCTGCGTGGACATGAACGACCGGCAGCTCCGCAACATCGTGGACGGTCTGGGCGGCCGGATGCAGGGCGTGCCCCGTGAGGACGGCTTTGACATCACCGTGGCCAGCGAGATCATGGCGGTGCTCTGCCTGTCCGCCGATATTCCCGACCTGAAGGCCCGCCTGGGCCGCATGGTGGTGGCCTATACCTTTGACGGCAGGCCCGTCACCGCCCACGACCTGAAGGCCGAGGGCGCCATGGCCGCCCTGCTGAAGGACGCCCTGAAGCCCAACCTGGTCCAGACCCTGGAGGGCACCCCCGCCTTCATCCACGGCGGTCCCTTCGCCAACATCGCCCACGGCTGCAACTCCGTCATGGCCACCCGCATGGCCATGCGCCTGGGCGACTACGCCGTCACCGAGGCCGGCTTCGGCGCCGACCTGGGCGCGGAGAAGTTCCTGGACATCAAGTGCCGCCTGGCGGGCCTGAAGCCCTCCGCCGTGGTGGTGGTGGCCACCGTCCGCGCCCTGAAGAACCACGGCGGCGTGGCCAAGGCCGACCTGAACACCGAGAACCTGGAGGCCCTGGAGAGGGGTCTGCCCAACCTGCTCCAGCACGTGTCCAACATCACCAACGTCTACAAGCTGCCCTGCGTGGTGGCCATCAACGCCTTCCCCACCGACACCCCCGCCGAGCTGAAGCTGGTGGAGGACAAGTGCCGGGAGCTGGGCGTCAACGTGGCCCTCAGCGAGGT
>JBJEYO010000121.1:0-1738 GCA_051886935.1 Candidatus Enterenecus sp.
AGGCTACTCCTCCTACGGCAACCAGATCGGCCTTGCCACCGGCATTGTGGATGAGCTGTATCACCCCGGCTATGCCGCCAAGCGCATGGAGATCGGCGCGGTAATCGCCGCCACGCCGGCGGAGAACGTGCGCCGGGAATGCCCCCAGGACGGGGACCTGGTGATCCTGCTGGGCGGCCGCACCGGCCGTGACGGCTGCGGCGGCGCCACCGGCTCCTCCAAGTCCCACACCGTTTCCTCTCTGGAAACCTGCGGGGCTGAGGTGCAGAAGGGCAATGCCCCGGAGGAGCGGAAGCTCCAGCGCCTGTTCCGCAACGGCGACGCCTGCCGCATGATCAAGCGCTGCAACGACTTTGGCGCAGGCGGCGTGTCCGTGGCCGTGGGCGAGCTGGCCGACGGGCTGGACATCGACCTGAACGCCGTGCCCAAGAAGTATGAGGGCCTGGACGGCACCGAGCTTGCCATCAGCGAATCCCAGGAGCGGATGGCCGTGGTGGTGGAAGCCAAAGACGCGGAGGCCTTCATGACGCTGGCCGCCCAGGAAAACCTGGAGGCCACCGTGCTGGCCCGGGTCACCGCCGAGCCCCGGCTGAAAATGCGCTGGAACGGCAAGACCATCGTGGATATCAGCAGGGAATTTCTCAATTCCAACGGCGCGGAGAAGCACGTGGAGGCCCACGTGGAGAAAGCCCAGGACTACGCCAAGGCCATCCCCGCCGGTTTCGCTCAGGGCTATCAGGCCCTGGCCGGGGACCTGAACGTCTGCTCCAAGCGGGGCCTGTCCGAGCGCTTTGACTCCACCATCGGGGCCGGCACCGTGCTGATGCCCTTCGGCGGTATCCACCAGCAGACCCCCATTCAGGCCATGGTGCAGAAAATCTCCGTGGAGCAGAAGCACACCGACGACTGCTCCCTGATGGCCTGGGGATACAACCCCTTTATCAGCGAAAAAAGCCCCTATCACGGGGCCTATCTGGCGGTGGTGGAATCCGTCTGCAAGCTGATTGCCACCGGTGCCAGGTTTGAGGATGTTTACCTCACCTTCCAGGAATACTTTGAGCGGCTCCGCCGGGAGCCGGAGCGCTGGGGCAAGCCTCTGGCCGCCCTGCTGGGCGCCTTCAAGGCCCAGATGGCCCTGGGCATCGGCGCCATCGGCGGCAAGGACTCCATGAGCGGCTCCTTCGAGGATATGGACGTGCCGCCCACCCTGGTGTCCTTCGCTGTCACCACGGAAAAAACCGGCTGCATCGTCCCCAACCATTTCAAGGCCGCAGGGCACAATGTGTTGCTCCTGGCCCCCAAGCGGGACGCCGAGGGCCTGCCCGTCACCGCCTCCCTGCTGGAGGTCTTTGACACGGTGCATGAGCTGCTCTCCAGCGGCCGGGCCGTCACCGCCTACACCCCCGGCTACGGCGGCATCGCCGAGGCCGTGATGAAGATGGCCTTCGGCAACGGACTGGGCTTTGCCTATGACGGCAGCCTCAGCCTGGATGACATTTTCGGCTATCAGTACGGTTCCTTCCTGCTGGAGGTGACGGAGGATGTAGGCTGCGGCCAGGTGATCGGTCACATTACTCAGGAGCAGGCCATCACCTATCAGGGCGAGAGCCTGGCCCTGGATGCCCTGCAGGCCATCTACGAGGGCAAGCTGGAGAGCGTCTATCCCTGCAACATTCCCGCCGACCAGGGCCCCATGGAGCTGTTCAGCTACAGCGGCAAGGGCGCTGCCGCCCCTGCC
>JBJEYO010000122.1:0-1734 GCA_051886935.1 Candidatus Enterenecus sp.
CAGTGATTTGCCCTCTCAGTCAGCTTCGCTGACAGCTCCCCCAAAGGGGGAGCCAAGGGGCTGACTGTTCAGCGTTTTTTCTCCATGGTGGTACCCAGGGATTTTTCGGAGATGGCCTCCAGGAGCACCGCGTGCTCCATGCGGCCGTCCAGGACGGTGACCGCCCCCACCCCGTGCTCCACGGCGTGGATGCAGTTCATGGTCTTGGGGATCATGCCCCCGGCGATGAGGCCGCTGTCGATAAGCTCGCGAGCCCGTCCCACGTCCATCTTGGCGATGCGGGTGGACTGGTTGTGGCTGTCCACCAGGATGCCGTCGGTGTCCGTGAGGAACACCAGCTTGTCCGCTCCCACGGCCTCGGCCACCGCACGGGCGGCGTCGTCGGCGTTGCAGTTGATGGCAGCCCCCTTCTCGTCCCGGGCAATGGGAGAGACTACGGGCAGGTAGCCCCCGTCCAGCAGGGTGGTGAGCAGCCGGGGCTCCACCTTGGTGATGGTGCCCACCAGGCCCAGGGCCTTGTCCTTCTGCCGGGCGGTGATGAGGCCGCCGTCCCGGCCGGAGACGCCGCAGGCCTTGGCGCCGATCCGGTCCAAAGCCCCCACGATGGACTTGTTCACCCGGGCGGACAGGGCCATTTCCGCCCCGTCCAGCACGGCCTGGTCGGTGACCCGGTAGCCGTTTTCAAACTTGGTCTCCACGTTCAGCTTGTCCAGCAGAGCGGAAATTTCCTTGCCGCCCCCGTGGACCAGGATCACCCGCACGCCTACAGACTGGAGGGCGGCGGCGTCCTCTAAAATGGTATCGGTAGAGGAGGCGTCCAGGGCGGAGCCTCCGTATTTAATCACCAGGGTGCGGCCCTCATACCGGCGGAGCAGGGGCAGCACATCCAGCAGGGCGCGGACCTTGCTCATGCCGTCCATGCCGTGCTGCACGTCGTACTCGTGGAGGAACTGCTTGGCGTACTCCACGTCGGAGGGGCAGTCGATATACTCAATGCCCCGCTTCTGGCGGGTCTCCGCTCCCTTGCCGGTGAGCAGGATCACCGTGGGCACGTCGCAGCCCATCACCGCCTGGCGGATGGCCTCCCCCCGGTCGGGGACGATGGAGTAGTCGCAGTCCTGGGCCTCCACATACTGGGCGATGTCCCGGCAGATCTCCTCCACCGGCTCCTCCCCAGCGTCCTCCTCGGTGAGGATTACCAGGTCGGAATACTGACCGGAGATTTCGCCCAGGTCCTTCCGGCGGTCATAGGCCTTGTAGCCCGGGCAGCCGAACACGGTGACGATGCGCTTTCCGGGGTACTCCTCCTTCACCGACTGGAACAGGGTCTCGAAGGACAGGCGGTTGTGGGCGTAGTCCACGATGACGGAGACCTTCTCGTCGGCGTTGGTGTAGACCTCCATCCGCCCGGGGACCCGGGCCTTCATGAGGCCGGCAAAGGCGTACTGCTCGGGGATGCCCAGGGCCTCGCACACCGCCAGGGCGGCCAGGGCGTTCTGGACGTTGAACAGGCCGGGCATGGTCAGCCGGAACTCCCGGCTGTACCGGGGGGTCTTCACCCGGAAGAGGATGTCGCCCCCGGCCTTGCGGATCTGGGAGCCGAAGATGGTGGCGGAGGGGTCCTTCCGGGAGAAGGTGATGATCCGGGGGCAGTTCTTCCGGGCAGCTTCCAGCACCCGGTCGGCGTGGTCGGTGTCCAGATTCACGCAGGCGGCGGCTGCCTGGGCAAAGATC
>JBJEYO010000123.1:0-1730 GCA_051886935.1 Candidatus Enterenecus sp.
CAGGTTGGAGGTCAGGATGATGATGGTGTTCTTGAAGTCCACGGTGCGGCCCTGGCTGTCGGTGATGCGGCCGTCGTCCAGCACCTGGAGCAGCACGTTGAACACGTCGGGATGGGCCTTCTCCACCTCATCGAACAGGATGACGGAGTAGGGGTGGCGGCGGACGGCCTCGGTCAGCTGGCCGCCCTCCTCATAGCCCACATATCCCGGAGGGGCGCCGATAAGCCGGGACACGGAGAATTTCTCCATGTATTCGCTCATGTCAATACGCACCATGTTCCGCTCGCTGTCGAACAGGGCCTCGCTGAGGGCCTTGGCCAGCTCGGTCTTACCCACGCCGGTGGGGCCCAGGAACAGGAAGGAGCCGATGGGCTTGTCGGGGTCAGCGATGCCGGCACGGGAGCGCAGGATGGCCTCGGACACCAGCCGGACGGCCTCGTCCTGGCCCACCACCCGCTGGTGGAGGATGTCCTCCAGGTGGAGCAGCTTCTCCCGCTCGCTCTCCATGAGCTTGGCCACGGGGATGCCGGTCCACCGCTCCACAATGCGGGCAATCTCCTCCTCCGTGACCTTGTCACGGAGCAGATTGTCCTCCTTGGACTGGGCGGCCAGGCTCTCCTGGGCCTCCAGCTGCTTCTTCAGCTCGGGGATCGTTCCATACTGCAGCTGGGCGGCCTTCTCCAGGTCGTACTCCCGCTGGGCCTTCTCCAGCTGGGCGTTGGCCGCTTCCAGGTCCTCGCGCAGCTTCTGCACCCGGCCGATGGAGTTCTTCTCGTTCTCCCACTTGGCCTTGCCCGCATTGAACTGGTCCCGCAGCTCAGCCAGCTCCTTCTGAATGTCGGCCAGACGGGCCTTGGACAGCTCGTCGTCCTCTTTCTTCAGGGCGGCCTCCTCGATCTCGCACTGGATGATCTTCCGGGAGATGACGTCCAGCTCGGTGGGCATGGAGTCCATCTCGGTGCGGATGAGGGCGCAGGCCTCGTCGATTAGGTCGATGGCCTTGTCGGGCAGGAAGCGGTCGGTGATATAGCGGTTGGAGAGGGTGGCGGCAGCCACGATGGCGCCGTCGGTGATCTTCACGCCGTGGAACACCTCGTAGCGCTCCTTCAGGCCGCGAAGAATGGCGATGGCGTCCTCCACCGAGGGCTCCTCCACCATGACGGGCTGGAACCGCCGCTCCAGGGCGGCGTCCTTCTCGATGAACTGGCGGTACTCGTTGAGGGTGGTGGCGCCGATGCAGTGCAGCTCGCCCCGGGCCAGCATGGGCTTCAGCAGGTTGCCCGCGTCCATGGCGCCCTCGGTCTTGCCCGCGCCCACGATGGTATGCAGCTCGTCGATGAACAGGATGATTCTGCCCTCCGACTGCTTCACCTCGTTGAGCACGGCCTTCAGCCGCTCCTCAAACTCGCCCCGGTACTTGGCGCCGGCGATCAGCGCGCCCATGTCCAGGGAGAAAATGGTCTTGTCCTTCAGACCGGCAGGTACGTCGCCCTTGACGATGCGCTGGGCCAGGCCCTCGGCAATGGCGGTCTTGCCCACGCCGGGCTCGCCGATGAGGACGGGGTTGTTCTTGCTCTTGCGGGAGAGGATGCGGATCACGTTGCGGATCTCATCGTCACGGCCGATGACCGGGTCCAGCTTGTTCTGCCGCGCCCGCTCCACCAGGTCGGTGCCATACTTCTTCAGGGCCTCGTAGGTCTCCTCCGGGTTGTCGCTGGTCACCCGCTGGC
>JBJEYO010000124.1:0-8745 GCA_051886935.1 Candidatus Enterenecus sp.
TCGGCCTCCTTGTACTCCCCGTCGTGGAAGATCACCGAGCAGTAGCAGGGGTCGTCGGGCTGGAGCTTCAGAGGGGCGGTCTCGCTGACCAGCACGCTCCACAGCATCCCCTCCTGGTCGTAGCTGGGGAGGGTCATGCGGACGCTGGCCACCTGCCGCTGGGGCAGGGTTTTTAAGGATACGTTGTACTGCATCATGGGCTCATCCTTTCTCAGGCGTTTCCGGGCTGTGTCCAGAAGCCGCAGCTGCTGCCGGAGGGTCTCCTCCCGGCGCTTCATCTCCTCCTGCTTGTCCGCCAGGAACCGGTCCAGGACGGCCCGGTCCCCCTGGCAGGCCAGAATGGCCTTCACCTCCGCCAGGCCGAAGCCCATGTCCTTCAGGGCACAGATCTGCCCCGCCAGGGGGAGCTGATCCTCTCCGTAGTACCGGTAGCCGTTGAAGGGGTCGATGGACTGGGGCGCCAGCAGGCCCAGCTCGTCATAGTGGCGGAGCATGCGGATACTGACTCTGGACAGCTTGGAAAATTCTCCGATTTTCAGCATTGGGGTCCCCTCGCTTTGCTGTGTTTTTTGAGCTCAAGGAAAGCATAAGCCCTGACACCGTGGGAGAGTCAAGAGGAAATTGGAACAAGGATGGCCGCTATTCTGTCACTTCATAGACGGGATAGGTGTGGGAGAAGGCATAGCCCAGGGTTTCCGCCAAAGCCAGGGAGCCGGGGTTCTGGGCGTCCCAGCTGGGGTACAGGCCCCGGTCCAGGCAGATGAGAATCAAGGCGGCGCAGGCGGCCTGGGCCAGCCCTTGGCGGCGGCAGTCCGCCCGGGTGTCTACCTCGATCTCAATCCCCCCCTGGTAGGAGGAATAGGATGAGGCTCCCGCCAGCAGCTCTCCCTTCCGGGTTACCGCCACACCCAGTCCCAGGCGGCTGTATTCCTCCCAGGAGGGGTACTGGGACACCAGGTCCCGGCTCCAGGCCTGGGCCTGACACTGGCGGTGGAGAGGCTCTGAGAAGGGCTGGAGGGTGTATTCCTCCCCCAGGCCCCGGACAAATCCCTCCAGGCGAGCTCGGTCAAAGGCGGTGACCTCTTTTCGGGTGGCGTACCGGGTGCGCTTTGCCGCCCGGTCCCCATAAACGGTCCGGATCACCGGCTCCCACCCCGGATGCTGGGGGACCAGGATGGCAAAGGGACGGGGGGCCGGGTGAAAGCGGACCAGGTCCTCCGAAGGCGCTCCGGCGAAGAACCAGAAGTCCCCCAGCACCGCCAGGGCAGACCGGGGCCTCTCCCCTGCCGGGGCGTACACCTGCCCCATCACCCCCTGGAGGCAGGACCAGACCATGGTCTCCTGCCAGCCGTCAAACAGGGGCGCTGCCGTTTTGAGGTCCTGCACGGGACCGATCATAGACGCACCTTCTTTCTGCGAAAAAAGCAGGGCCGGGACATAGCGTCCCGGCCCTGCGCGTTTGGATGACTTATTTTGCGGACAGATACTGGTCGATGCTCACAGCGGCGCGCTTGCCAGCGCCCATGGCCTTGACCACGGTCTGAGGACCGGTGACTGCGTCACCGCCGGCGAACACGCCGGGACGGCTGGTCTTGCCGTCGTCATCGGTGGCGATACCGCCCCACTTGTCCTTGTCGATGCCGGTGGTGGTGTCCACCACGTCCTCGCTGTAGGAGGTACCGGTGGCGATCACCAGGTTGTCGCACTCCACATCGAAGAACTCGCCGGTGCCCACGGGGCTGCGGCGGCCGGAAGCGTCGGGCTCGCCCAGGACCATCTTCTCGCACTTGACACCCACCAGGACGCCGTCCTTGCCGTAGCACTCCACGGGGTTGGTCAGCTCCTTGATCTCGATGTCCTCTTCTCTGGTGTGCTCGATCTCGTCCCGGCGGGCGGGCGCCTCAGCAATGGTGCGGCGGTAGACCATGATGGTCTCCGCGCCCAGACGCTTGGCGCAGCGCACAGCGTCCACGGCCACGTTGCCGCCGCCCACCACCAGGACTCGCTTGGCGGACTTGATGTTCTCAGGCAGGTTCTCGGTGTTCAGGTTCACCTCGGTCAGATAGTCGTTGGCAGACCACACGCCGGTGAGGCTGGTGTCCAGCCCTCTGGGGGTCTGGGGCACGTCAGCGCCGTTGCCCACGAAAATGGCCTCATAGCCCTCGGCAAACAGAGCGTCGATGCTCTTGTTCTTGTCGATGGGGGAGCTGGTGACGATCTCCACGCCCCGGGCCTTCAGGGTCTCGATCTCCCGGTCCACCACGCTGTTGGGCAGGACAAACTGGGGGATGCCGTAGGTGAGGATACCGCCGGCATAGCTGAGCTTTTCAAAGACGGTGACGTCATAGCCCATGGAAGCCAGGTCCCCAGCGCAGGCGATGCCCGCAGGGCCGGAGCCGATGACGGCCACCTTCTTGCCCTTCTTCTCCACCTCGGGGGCGGAGACGGCGGTGCGGGCGGCGTGCCAGTCGGCAACGAACCGCTCCAGGCGGCCGATGCCCACAGCTTCGCCCCGGACGCCCTGGGCGCAGTTCTTCTCGCACTGCTGCTCCTGGGGGCAGACACGGCCGCAGATGGAGGGCATGCAGCTTCTCACGGTGATGATCTCGTAAGCGCCTTCAAAGTCGCCCTCAGCCACCCGGGCGATGAACTCGGGGATCTGCTGGTTGATGGGGCAGCCCACGGTGCAGGGCTTTTTGCGGCACTTCAGGCAGCGCATAGCCTCGCGGATGGCGTCTGCCTCAGTATAGCCCAGAGCAACCTCGTTGAAGTTGGTCAGACGGACCGCACGGTCCTGCTCGGGCATGGGATTTCTTTCTCTTACGTTGTTAATCATTTCGCCTGTCCCTCCTTCGGCTCCAGACTGTTCCGTCTGTTGATCAGGCTGTCATATCTGCCCAGAGCGGCCTTCTCGGACTCTTCAAAGAGCTGGGCGGCGTGGCTGGGATTCTTCATGCTCAGGGAGGCGTAACGGACCTCACCCTTCAGGAAGCTCTTATACTCTTCGTTGGGCTTTGCGCTGTCGATCTGCAGGGGGTTCTTGCCCTCAGCAGCCAGACGGGGATCGAAGCGCAGCAGGTTCCAGTAACCGGCCCGGACGGCCTTCTTCATCTCCACCATGGAGCGGTTCATGCCGGCCTTGATGCCGTGGTTGATACAGGGAGCATAGGCGATGATCAGGGAGGGACCATCATAGCTCTCAGCTTCCTTCAGTGCCCGGAGGGTCTGAGCGGGGTTGGCGCCCATGGCCACCTGGGCCACATACACATGGCCGGAGGTCATGGCGATCTGGGCCAGATCCTTCTTGCCGGTGGGCTTGCCGCCGGCGGCGAACTGAGCCACAGCGCCGGTGGGGGTTGCCTTGGAGGACTGACCACCGGTGTTGGAGTAAACCTCGGTGTCGAAGACCAGAACGTTGAAGTTCTCCTGGGAGGCCAGGATGTGGTCCAGGCCGCCGTAGCCGATGTCGTAGGCCCAGCCGTCGCCGCCGAAGATCCACATGGAGGGACGAGGCAGCAGGTCGGCGTTCTGGATGACAAAGGCGGCGTCTTCGTTTTCAGGATAGACCTTGCACAGCTCCACCAGGGCGTTGCCCAGGCCGGCTGCGTCGGGGGTGTTCATCTTTTCCAGCCAGGCGCCGGCGGTACCGGCGAAGGCGCGATTAGCAGCCAGACGCTCCACCACGGTCTTCATGGCATCCCGGCGGGTGCGCATGCTGACGGCCATGCCGTAGCCGAACTCAGCGTTGTCCTCGAACAGGGAGTTGGCCCAGGCGGGACCGTGGCCCTTCTCGTCGATGACGTAAGGCATGCTGGGCACGGATGCGCCCCAGATGGAGGAGCAGCCGGTGGCGTTGGCGATGATGGCGTGGTCGCCGAAGAGCTGGGTGACCATCTTGGCGTAAGGCGTCTCGCCGCAGCCGGGGCATGCGCCGGAGTACTCCAGGTAAGGCCGCAGGAACTGAGAGGTCTTCACGTTCTTGTCGGAGCCCTTCTGGACGCCCACCTTCTTGGCATACTCGAAGATCTCCTGATCCTGCTTCATGCGGTGGTCGGCGCGCTCCATGGACAGAGCCTTGCCCCGGGCGGGGCACATCTCCACGCAGGAGCCGCAGGCGGTGCAGTCCTCAGCGGAGACGGCAATCAGGAAGCGCTTGCCAGCCTCGGTCTTGCTCTCCACGGTGGTGAGGCCCTCTGCGTCCTTCTCTTCCAGGACGAAGGGACGGATGACAGCGTGGGGGCAGACGGTGGAGCACCAGTTGCACTGGGTGCAGTTCTCGGAATGCCACACGGGGACGTCCACGGCGATGCCGCGCTTTTCAAAGGCGGAGGTGCCGGAGGGAACCTTGCCGGTGACATAGGGCAGGAAGGCGGAGACGGGCAGCGCGTCGCCCTCCAGGTTGTTGGTGGGAATGAGGATGTTGCGGACGTAGGCGTCCTGCTCCTCGTTGACGGTGTTCAGCTTCAGCTCGGCAGCGGGAGCGTCCTGAGCCTCGGCCCAGCTGGCGGGAACCTCCACCTGCTTGGCGGCGGTCTGGCCGGCCATGACGGCGGCCACGTTCATGTCCACGATGTTCTGGCCCTTGGCGCCGTAGTCGTTGATGATGCCCTGCTTCATGTACTCAATGGCGTCCTCGGCAGGGATCAGGTCAGCCAGCTTGAAGTAAGCGGACTGGATGATGGTGTTGATGCGGCCCTTCAGACCCAGGCCACGGGCGATGTTCACGGCGTCGCAGGTGTAGAACTTGATGTTCTTCCGGGCGATGGCGCGCTTGATATCGGCGGGCAGACGGGCCTCCAGCTCCTCGCCCTCCCAGTCGCAGTTGAGCATGAAGATGCCGCCGGGCTTCACGTCCCGGACCATATCATACTTGCCGATGTAGGCGGGGTTGCCGCAGATGACGCAGTCCGCGTCGCCCACATAGTAGGAGGAGCGGATGGGCTTGTCGCCGAAGCGCAGGTGGCTGATGGTCAGGCCGCCGGACTTCTTGGAGTCGTACTGGAAATAAGCCTGCACGTAGTTGTTGGTGTGGTCGCCGATGATCTTGGAGGTGTTCTTGGAAGCACCCACCAGACCGTCGGAGCCGATGCCCCAGATCTTCACAGACTTCTGGTTGGGATCGCTGGGCAGGGTGAAGTCGCACTTCTCGATGGACAGGTTGGTCACGTCGTCCACGATGCTGACGGTAAAGTGGTTGTGACCGCCCTTGGCCAGGTGCTGGTACACGGAGTACATATCGGCGGGGGTGGTGTCCTTGGAGGACAGGCCGTAGCGGCCGCCGATGACCCGGATGTTGGTGCGGCCGGCGTCGCTGAGGACAGCGGCCACGTCCAGATACAGAGGCTCGCCGAAGGCGCCGGGCTCCTTGGTGCGGTCCAGAACGGCGATGCGCTCCACGGTCTCAGGCAGCTCGGAGAGCATGTGCTTGGCGGAGAAGGGACGATACAGGTGAACCTCCAGGACGCCCACCTTCTTGCCCTGGGCGGTGAGCACGTCCACGACCTCCTCCAGGGTGCCGCAGACGGAACCCATGGCCACCACCACGTCGGTGGCGTCGGGTGCGCCGTAGTAGTTGAAGGGCTTGTAGTTGGTGCCGATCTTCTCGTTAACCTTGTTCAGGTTCCCCACCACGATGTCGACCAGATTGTCGTACATGGGGTTGGAGGCCTCTCTGTGCTGGAAGAAGGTCTCCGGGGGCTCGTTGGAGCCGCGGTGATAGGGGTGCTGGGGCAGGTTTGCATGGGCACGGAAGCGGGCCAGAGCGTCCCAGTCCACCATGTCCTTCAGGTCCTCATAGTCCCAGGTGCGCAGCTTCTGGATCTCGTGGGAGGTGCGGAAACCGTCGAAGAAGTTGATGAAGCCCATGCTGGCCTGGATGGCAGACAGATGGGAAACAGGAGCCAGGTCCATAACCTCCTGGGGGGTGCCGGCGGCCAGCATGGCCATGCCGGTGCCCCGGCAGGCCATCACGTCCTGATGGTCGCCGAAGATGGACAGGGCGTGGGTGGTCAGGGTACGGGCTGCCACGTGGAACACACCGGGCAGGCCCTCGCCGGCGATCTTATACAGGTTGGGGATCATCAGCAGCAGGCCCTGAGAGGCGGTGAAGGTGGTGGTGAGAGCGCCGGTGGACAGAGAGCCGTGCACAGCGCCGGCTGCGCCTGCCTCGGACTCCATCTCCACGATCTTCACCTTGTTGCCGAAGATGTTCTTCCGGTCCTGGTTGGCCCATTCATCCACGTGCTCCGCCATGGGGGAGGAGGGGGTGATGGGGTAGATTGCCGCGACTTCGGTGAATGCATATGCTACATGGCCGGCCGCCGTGTTGGCGTCCATGCTCTTAAAAGGTCTCTTGTCTTTCATTTCGCCGCGCCTCCTTTCTGTGCTGCCATGGCACGAACCTGAACATAAGTATACTCCGGCATCTCCCGGGCGGTGATCACGCCGTTGGGGCAGACATAGGAGCAGATGTTGCAGTCTTCGCAGCGATCGGGGGTGATAACAGCCCGGCCGTTCTCCATGTGGATGAGCTCATCGGGGCAGTTGGCGGCGCAGTCGCCGCAGCCGATGCAGCTGACCCAGCACAGCTTCTTGCGGGTTTCGGGGTCGTCCTGGGAAGCGCAGGGCACCAGCTTCGCGCCCTTGTAAGGCACGATGATGGGCAGCTCCTGGGGACAGACGTGCACGCAGGCGGTGCAGCCCACGCACTTGTCGGGGTTTACCTTGGCGGTGCCGCCGGTGATCTCAATGGCGTCGAACCGGCAGGCCTTGGCGCAGTCGCCGAAGCCGGCGCAGCCATAGGAACAGTGACCGTCCAGGTCCAGCTTGGAGGCCTCCCGGCAGTTGGTGGCGCCGGCCTTCACGTAGACGTCGTGATTGTGCCAGCCGCCGCGACAGCGGATAAAGGCCGTGGTGGACTTGAGCTTGGTCAGGTCGTGGTAGGTATCCACGATGATCTTCTTGCGGCAGGAGACGGTGCAGGCAGCGCAGCCCACGCACTTCTCATAGTCGATGACCGCACAGTTGTCAACGATGGTGATGGCCTCTTCGGGACATGCCTCGGCGCAGTCGCCGCAGCCGATGCAGCTGTGGCCGCAGAGACGGAGGGCGATCTCCTCCTCGTCCTGGTTGGAGCAGGGAACGAAGTTGGTCACATCGTCAGGGACCATGTGGATCAGCTTCTGCACGCAGGCCTCGGCGCAGTCGCCGCAGCCGTCGCACTTTTCCTTGTCCAGCTCCACGGTGCCGTCCACCATGCGCAGGGCTCCTTTGGTGCAGGCAGCCACGCAGGAGCCGGCGCCCACGCATCCGTACTGACACTCCCCTGCCAGGAAACCGGACTTGACGGCTTCCTCACAGGTGGCGTAGATCTTCAGACGGGACTTACCGGCTGCGCAACCGGAGCACTTGATAAAGGGGATCTCATGCTTCTCATTGATTGGTTGCATACGTATCTCACATCCTTCTATTGCTTTGCGAGGGTGGTTTAAATTCCATTGCCATTATCGCGCTCGGAAAACAGAATGTCAACAAGCCAGAACAAATTTTTTCGAGATTTTCAGGCATTTTCCCAGTTTTTACTTCCATTTTACTTTTTCCTCTTGGTGTTTCCACCCAGTTAGCCTAAACTAACAACCATTTTTCCTGCAACGTTCCGTCTCGCTGGCCCGTTCTTGACATCCCCCCTCCCCTATGATACAGTGAAACGAGACGTTCTAGCGCCTGGAGGTTCCCTATGGAAACGGTATTTTTATCCGGCTACGCCAAACTGCCCGACAACACCACCGCCCAAAAGCTCTATAACCACCTGGTTCTGGTGGTCACCGTCCAGTTCCCCCAGGGGATCATCCTGGACGCGGACTGCACCATGGCCACGGAACTGGGCCGCCGGTTCGTCCGGGAGCTGCTCACCGGCTATGACCTGCACCAGGGGCCGGACGCCCTGGTGGAAACCCTGAGCCGCACCTATTACGGCCACCTGCGCAAGGCCTTGCAGACCTGCTTTAAGGGGATCTGCGCTCAATTCAGCGAGATCCAGCGCACCGGCCTGGGCGGACCCGTCCGGTAAAAGGGACAATACCATTATAATATATATCATATCAATAAAAGAACGGTCAGGAGGGTCTCTCATGCTGCTGTCAGGAGAGGAAATCAAGAAAAACTTGGGCGGCGATATCATCATCCAGCCCTATCACCCGTCCCAGCTTAACCCCAACAGCTACAATCTCCGCCTGTCGGACGAGCTGCTGGTCTACGACACCGACGTACTGGACATGAAAAAGGACAATCCCGTGCGCCGCCTGACCATCCCCCCCGAGGGCCTGCTGCTGGAGCCCAACCGCCTCTACCTGGGCCGCACCCTGGAGTACACCAAGACCGACCGGTTCGTGCCCATGCTGGAGGGCCGCTCCTCCGTGGGCCGGCTGGGTCTCTTCGTCCATGTGACGGCAGGGTTCGGGGACGTGGGCTTTGCCGGGTACTGGACCCTGGAGATGCACTGCATCCACCCCATTGTTATTTATCCGGGGGTGGAGATCTGCCAGATCTACTACCACACCATCCAGGGGGAGTACCAGAAGTACGACTCCGGCAAGTACCAGAACAACACCGGCGTGCAGCCCAGCATGCTGTATAAGGATTTTTTGAACACAGACAAATAAGCAAAGGGTTTCGCCTGCCCGGCGGGGGCCCCATTTCTCTGGAGAAATGGGGGAAAGAGCACCAAAGGGAGAGAGGTTCTCTCCC
>JBJEYO010000125.1:0-1695 GCA_051886935.1 Candidatus Enterenecus sp.
ACATCGTCTACGGCCGGATGAAGCACCCCTACTCCATCTACCGGAAGATGTTCAACCAGAACAAGTCCCTGGACGAGATCTTCGACCTGTTCGCCTTCCGGGTCATCGTGGAGAACGTGGGGGACTGTTATAACGTCCTGGGTGTCATCCATGACATCTACAAGCCCATCCTGGGCCGGTTCAAGGACTATATCGGCACCCCCAAGCCCAACGGCTACCAGTCCCTCCACACCACCGTCATGGGTTCCGACGGCATCCCCTTCGAGGTCCAGATCCGGACGGAGGAGATGCACGAGATCGCCGAGTACGGCGTGGCCGCCCACTGGAAGTATAAGCAGGGCGGGGCCGGGGCCGGCACCGAGGGGAAGTACGAGTGGGTCCGCCGCCTCCTGGAGAATCAGGACGGCACCGACGCCGAGGAGTACATCCACTCCCTGAAGGTGGATATGTTCTCCGACGAGGTCTTCGTCTTCACCCCCAACGGCGACGTACAGAATCTGCCCGCCGGGGCCACGCCCATCGACTTCGCCTACGCCATCCACTCCGCCGTGGGCAACCACATGATCGGCGCCAAGATCAACGGCCGCATCGTGACGCTGGACTCCAGCCTGAAAAACGGCGACATCGTGGAGATCATCACCTCCAAATCCGCCAAGGGCCCCAGCCGGGACTGGCTGAAGATCGCCAAGTCCAGCGAGGCCCGCAGCAAGATCCGCCAGTGGTTCAAGAAGGAGAAGAAGGACGAGAACATCGTGGCGGGCCGGGCGGCCTTTGAGGCGGAGCTGAAGCACTGCGGCATCGCCATGAAGGAGGTCATGGACCCGGAGCTTCTCACCAACGTCCTCCGCCGGACCTCCTACGGCACCCTGGAGGAGCTCTACGCCGCCATCGGCTACGGCGGCTTCACCGCCCAGAAGGCCGTGAGCCGCATCCAGGGGGAGCTGGGCCGCATCGCCGCCAAGCACCACCAGGAGGAGAAGGCCGCCGAGCTGATGGAGGAGAAGCCCGAGGCCCCCAAGCCCGTCCAGCGGAAGGTCCGCAGCGAGCAGGGCATCATCGTGGAGGGCCTGGACAACTGCCTTGTGAAGTTCTCCAAGTGCTGCACCCCCGTGCCGGGGGATGAGATCGTGGGCTTCATCACCCGGGGCTACGGCGTCAGCGTCCACCGGGCCGACTGCCCCAACGCCAGTGAGGAGCGGCGCAGGCTCCCGGGTCAGGAGGGCCGCTGGATCAAGGTCTCCTGGGGCAGCGACACCCTGGACAGCTATCCCACCTCGTTGGAGCTGGTCTGCAAGGACCGGAACAACCTCATCCTGGATATCTCCACCGTCCTCTCCACCACCAATACAAGGGTCTCCGCCATCCAGTCCCGCACCGGGGCGGACCAGTTCGTGAACATCCACCTGGAGATCAGCATCCGGGACCAGCAGCAGCTGCGGGATGTGATGAACCGGCTGCACCAGATCTCCGGGGTACTGGAGGTCACAAGACCGGCGGGGTAAGTCCCCGCTGGGTTTCCACTGGAACCGCCGGCTTTTGCCGACGGGAAGCCGCCCGCACGGCGGGCGGCGCGGCAAGCGGGCGGGGCCCGCTGCCGGTTAAGGGGGATTCTTTTCAAATTAAAAGAATCCCCCTTAACGATCCCGAAGAAAAATTCTGGGGGCGTTTCGATTCCGCCCCCAGACCCCTCCTACG
>JBJEYO010000126.1:0-1682 GCA_051886935.1 Candidatus Enterenecus sp.
GCCGGGGCTATGTGCTCCGCCGTCTGCTCCGCCGGGCTGCCCGCCACGGCAAGCTCCTGGGGGTCAACGAGCCCTTCCTCTATGAGATCATCGACACCGTCATCCACGAGAACGAGTGCGAATACAAGGACCTGCGCCAGAAGCAGGACTATATCACCAAGGTCATCCGCACCGAGGAGGAGAACTTTGCCAAGACCATCGACGGCGGCATGAAGATTTTCTCCGAGATCCTGGCCGAGCACAAGAAGAAAGGCGAAACCGTCTTCTCCGGCAGCGACGCCTTCAAGCTCTACGACACCTACGGCTTCCCCGTGGACCTGACCGAGGAGATGGTCCAGGACGAGGGCATGACCCTGGACCGGGCCGGCTTCGACAAGGAGATGGAGGCCCAGCGGGTCCGCGCCCGGAAGGCCCGGGAGGCCCTGGGCGACCTGGGCTGGTCCGGCGTGGAGTTCGGCAAGGAGATCCCCTCCACCGTCTTTGACGGCTATGAACACACCGAGCTCTCCGGCCTGAAGGTGGTGGCTATCGTTGCCGAGGACCAGCTGGTGGACGAGATCGTCCCCGGCACCGACGCCATCGTGGTGCTGGACCGCACCCCCTTCTACGCGGAGATGGGCGGCCAGGTGGCCGACCACGGTGTGCTCACCGGCGAGGGCTTCACCTACAAGGTCTCCGACGTGCAGAAGAACAAGGGCGGCAAGTTCATGCACTACGGCAAGCTGTCCTCCGGCAGCCTGAAGGTGGGGGACACCGTCACCGCCTCCATTGACGTGGACCGCCGGAAGGCCGTCATGCGTGCCCACACCGCCACCCACCTGCTGGACAAGGCCCTGCGCACCGTCCTGGGCGACCACGTCCACCAGGCCGGCTCCCTGGTGGAGCCTGACCGGCTGCGCTTCGACTTCACCCACTTCTCCGCCATGACCGCCGAGGAGCTGGCCAAGGTGAACGCCATGGTCAACGAGGCCATCCTGGAGGGCTACGACGTGGACACCCAGGAGCTGCCCATTGAGGAGGCCAAGAAGAAGGGTGCCATCGCCCTCTTCGGCGAGAAGTACGGCGAGGTGGTCCGTGTCGTAGACATGGGCGAGGGCTACTCCGTGGAGTTCTGCGGCGGCACCCACCTGTCCAACACCGCGAAAGTCGGCGTGTTCCACATCACCAGCGAGTTCTCCGTGGCCTCCGGCGTCCGCCGTATTGAGGCCACCACCGGCAAGGTCTCCCTGGACGTGATGAACCAGAACCAGGCCATGCTCTTCGAGGTGGCCGCCGCCCTGAAGACCAAGCCCGCTGAGCTGCGGGAGAAGGCCAAGAGCACCATGGCGGAGATCAAGACGCTCCACCAGGACATCGAGAAGTTCAAGGCCAAGGAGGCCGCCGGGGAGACCGAGCGGTTCCTCATGGGCGGCCACGAGGTGGGCGGCCTGCGGGTCATCACCGCCACCATCCCCGGGGCCGACGCCAACAAGCTGCGCCAGATGGGCGACATGCTCCGGGACAAGCAGCCCAACGGCGTGGCAGTGATCTCCACCGTGAACGACGGCAAGATCACCTTCCTGGCTGCCTGCGGCAAGGAGGCCGTCAAGGCTGGCATCAAGGCGGGCGAGATCATCAAGACCGTCACCGCCATCTGCGGCGGCAAGGGCGGCGGCAAGCCCGACAGCGCCATGGGCGGCGGC
>JBJEYO010000127.1:0-8438 GCA_051886935.1 Candidatus Enterenecus sp.
GTTGGCCATGGTGCCCATGGCGTCCCGGCCGATGTTCATGCCGGAGCGGAACAGCTGCCGGGCGGTCAGCTCCGGGTTGACGGTGTGCAGCTCGCAGACGGCGGAGCTGATGCTCATGGCGATGTCCATGACGGCGCCCTCCGCCGCGATCAGGATGCCGCAGATCAGCAGCCCCTTGATCTTCAGCCCGTTGTCGCAGGCGGTGAGCAGCAGGGACTCGGCCTCATCCATGTTCATGCCGGAGATGTGGACGATCCTGCATGCGCCCCAGGCCAGCAGTCCGGCCAGCAGCACGCCGCCGAAACTGCCTGCCGCCGCCACCATGGTCTTGACCTGGACCCCGCCCAGAATGACGAAGGAGACGAAGATGGTGTAGGCGATGATGGCCAGGGTGGTGGGGATGGCGGGCCACCCCCGTTGCACCAGCAGGGGCACCAGCAGGAAGATGACGCAGAACACCGTGACGGCCAGGCTCAGGATGGCCTTGAGCCCCTGCCAGCCGCCCACGGCGATGAGAATCAGGGCGAACACGGCCACAAAGACCCAGATCCAGATGTCCCGGGAGTAGTTGTAGACGCTCAGGCTGTACCGCCCGTCGGCGGTGGTGTTCACCGAGACGGCAATCTTGTCCCCCTCCTGGACATATACATTATAAAAGGCGCTGAGGTAGTTGGTCACTTCGGTGACCTCGCCCTTGTAGCGGCCGGTGAGCAGCTCCACCCGCAGCTCCTGGGAGCCCCGGCGCACATTCTCGGTGGTCTCGTCGATGGCAGTGTTGTCGGCCAGCACCTCCAGCACCCGGGCGCTCTCGTAGGAGATGCCCAGGCCGTTTTCGTCATAGGTGGAGCGGCCCGCCCTGGCGTAGAAAAACAGGGCCGCGAACAGGAGAAGGGACAGGGCGATGGCGGCGGCCTGGATCAGGCGGGGCTTTTTTCCGGCGGAGAGGGGGGACTTCATAGGGGTCACATCGCTTTCTGTGTTCGGCCGGTTTACGCCGATTTTTCCCGGGCTTGACCGGGCAGTGGTGGAAGGGCGCGTCCGATTCTGGCATGATGGGCACGGGTGAAATTTTCCGTTTCGGCACCCTGTGATATTGACAGTCTTGGGCCCGTGTGAGATAATAATTTTGTTAATATTTCCATGATGTGGCATTGCGTGGAACCAGTATAACACAGATTCCGGGGTGTGTTAAGTGGTTTTTGCGCGTGTCAAAACCTAAAGGGGGAAATTCAAGATGAAAACGAGAGGACCTACAAAACGCATTCTGGCATGGCTGCTGGCTCTGGCCATGACCCTCTCCCTGGTGCCGGGAATCGCCCTGGCAGACAACGAGGGGGCGACATCGACCTGGGAAAAGGTTGAGCTGGCAGACATCCAGGAAACGGACACCGTAGCCATTACCATGACAAAAGGCGAAACAACCTGGGCTCTGTACAATGGCAACGGAACAACCAGCGCACCGACCGCTGTTGTGGTTACGGTCGATGGCACCACCATGACATATGCGGACAATGAGAGTATCTCCTGGAATATTGCCCCCGGCAGCGAAGGCGAGGGCGAAGAGAAAGTAGACGGCTATGTGATCTATAAGGCCGGGTCCACCGACCAGTGGCTGTATTCCACAAATGCCAATAACGGCGTCCGCGTCGGCACAAATGCAAGTAAGGTTTGGGTGGTTGACGAGACAAGCGGCTACCTCAAGCATGTGGGTACATCCCGTTATCTCGGCGTTTACACCACTAATCCTGACTGGCGTGCTTATACAAATACCACCGGTAATACCGCCGGTCAGACTTTGGGCTTCTGGAAGCTGACCAGCTCTGCCGGCGGCGGCGAGACCGAGACCCAGGTGGCCGCGCCGACGGCGGCTCCCGCCAGCGGGAGCGCTGTCGCCCCCGGGGCAACAGTGACGCTGAGCTGCGCCACCGCTGATGTGACCTATCACACCAGCGCCGACCAGTCCGCCTGGACGGCCCTGGAGGGGAACACCTTTGACATCCCCGATGACGCTGAGGGCGCCTATACCGTCTACGTCAAGGCCACAAAGGACGGCCTGACCGACAGCGAAGTGCTGACCCTGACCTATACGGTGCAGGAGTCCTCCGAGCCCACCGTCTCCACCATCGCCGAGGCCAAGGCCATGGCCGTTGACACCGAGAACATCACCGTCAAGGGTGTCGTGATCCTGGTGGACGGCAAGAATGTCTATGTGCAGGACAGCACCGGCGGCATCGACCTGTATTTCTCCGCCGCCCCCTCTGATGTCAGCGTGGGCGACCTGGTGCAGGCCACCGGTAAGCGGGCCGCGTACAAGGGTCTGGAGGAGCTGAGCGGCGTCACGGACTACACCGTGATCAGCAGCGGCAACACCCTGCCCTCCAACACCGTGACCATCGCCGACATTCTGGGCGACCATGAGACCGGCGCTCTGGAGAGCACCCGCGTCTACATTGAGAACGCCGTGATCGGCGCGGTGAACACCTCCGGCAACACCACCCTGACCCAGGGTGAGAGCTCCATCAACATCTACAAGTGCCCGGCCCTGGACGGGGTCAGCGAGGGCGACACCGTCAGCTTGTACGCCGTGGTCAGCGACTTCAACGGCTATCAGCTCCGGGTGGTCTCCGCCTCCGATGTGACCAGGGCCCCCGGCGTCTCCACCATCGCCGAGGCCAAGGCCATGGCCGTTGACACCGAGAACATCACCGTCAAGGGTGTCGTGATCCTGGTGGACGGCAAGAATGTCTATGTGCAGGACAGCACCGGCGGCATCGACCTGTATTTCTCCGCCGCCCCCTCTGATGTCAGCGTGGGCGACCTGGTGCAGGCCACCGGTAAGCGGGCCGCGTACAAGGGTCTGGAGGAGCTGAGCGGCGTCACGGACTACACCGTGATCAGCAGCGGCAACACCCTGCCCTCCAACACCGTGACCATCGCCGACATTCTGGGCGACCATGAGACCGGCGCTCTGGAGAGCACCCGCGTCTACATTGAGAACGCCGTGATCGGCGCGGTGAACACCTCCGGCAACACCACCCTGACCCAGGGTGAGAGCTCCATCAACATCTACAAGTGCCCCGCCCTGGACGGGGTCAGCGAGGGTGACACCGTCAGCCTGTATGCCGTGATCAGCGACTTCAACGGCTATCAGCTCCGTGTGGCCGCCGCCTCCGATGTGGCCAAGGCGCAGGCCAAGCCTGTGCTCACCAGCACTCTGAGCAACCTGGACAAGGTCTACATTTATCATCCCGGCAGCGGCATGGTCCTGAGCGACACTGTCAGCGGCTCCAAGCTGGCCGGCGTGGCCGGCACCGTTGCCGACGATAAGCTGACCGTGGCCGAGGGCATGGTGGAGCTGGTGGTGTCCTATGACGCCGCCACCGGCTATTACCAGTTTGTCACCGCCGAGGGCAAGTATCTGACCTCCGCCGCCACCGGCAACGGCCTGAGCTTCGCTGACGCGGCCGGCGATTACAGCCTGTGGACTCTGGCTGAGGACGGCGTGGGCTATGTGCTCAACAATGTCAACGCCAAATACGGCACCAATGTGCAGGCCCTTGAGTATTACAACGGCTTCACTACCTACGGCACCAAGACCGGCAACAGCGCCTACATCATGCAGTTCTACAAGTCCGGCGTGGCCGACGAGCTGCCCGGCGGGGGTGACGAGCCTACCGGCATCGCCGACGGCACCTACGTCATCTGGGCTCCGGCCTATAACATGGCCCTGTCCAGCACCACCAACAGCTCCAACTACTACCTGGGCGTCTCCGTCTCCGGCAATGCCGAGGCGGTCAGCGGCTACGGCAACACCGAGCTGTGGACGGTCACCGGCAACGGGGACGGCACCTACTCCATCACCCAGAACGGCCTGTATCTGGGCACCAACGCCAGCAATTACCTGACGGTGGCGGAGAATCCCGCCAACAAGGCGTGGACCGTGGAGGAGACCGCCGACGGCCACTACAACCTGAAGTGCAACGGCCGTTACCTTGAGTGGTACGCCAACTACAACGACTGGAGCATGTACGGCACCATCGGCGCCGGCAAGGAAGACCTGTTCGCCCTGTGGTTTACCCCCGCCGGCATGGTCTATGAGACCGACTCCTCCGTGGTGGAGGCCATCGCCGCCTGGGGCGGCGGCGGCCCGTATGACGATGCTGCGCTCTCCGTCAACGGCGACAAGTACGCCGTGGGCGACCAGCTGGACAGCGGCGCCGTGTTCACCGCCGTGGTCAGCGGCAGCGCCGTGAAGCCCTTCATCAGCACCTCCACCAGCTACTACATGGGCGGCACCGGCCTGGGCTCCGGCACCGATGACTACATGCAGTTCGCCGTCAGCACCAAGGGCTGGGGCGATATGGAGCTGTCCTTCCGCCTGCGGGCCAGCAACACCGGCTCCGGCGAGTGGCAGGTGCAGTACTCCACCGATGGGACCAACTTCGTGAACTTCACCACCGGCGAGTACTCCTATGGCTATACCATTTACAGCGGCGGCGTCCTGGTGGAATCCGGGACGAGGACCGGCGACATCACCGACGGGATTGCCAGAACTTCCTTGAACCCGGCGGGCTATATTGAATTCACCTTCGACGTGCCCGACGGCGCGGAGAACGCAGAGAACCTGTACATCCGCCTGGTGCCCAGCACTGAGGCGAATGCCAAGGGCAGCGGCGCCCCCGGCACCGGCGGCACCGTCCGCATCGACTCCGTGGTCCTCTCCGGCAGCCCCATCGTGGACAGCACCATCACCGGCTATGTCTCCGTGGATCCCGACGGCGTGGAGGAGGATCAGGCCCCCGGCACCGAGCTGACCATGACCTCCGCCACCGAGGGCGCGGTCATCTCCTACCGCTTCGTCAACACCGAGACCGGCGAGGGCGAGTGGCAGACCTATGACGAGGCCAGCAAGCCCGTCCTGCCCGATACCCTGCCCGCCACCCTGGAGGTCAAGGCCGCCAGCGAGGGCAAGGCCGACAGTATCACCCGCATCTTCACCTACGCGGCCGGTACCGTGGCAGCCGTCAGAATGTCCCCCAACGGCGGCGGCGTGTACATCGAGAGCGATCCCGTGACCGTCACCCTCTCCTGCGAGACCGATGGCGCCGTCATCTGGTACCGCACCAGCTCGGACGCGGACTTTGCCGAGTACAGCCAGCCCATCGTACTGGAGAAGGGCTTCGGCTCCCTGACCGTTGAGGCCTACGCCGTGAAGGAGGGCTTCAAGGACAGTGCCGTCACCAAGCGCACCTTCACCGAGATGGGCAGCGACAAGTATGAGATCTACTTCGGCCAGCTCCACTCCCACACCAACATCTCCGACGGCGCTGGCTCCATCACGGACGCCTATGAGCACGCCTCCGGCGTCTACAATCTGGACTTCCTGGCCGTCACCGACCACTCCAACTCCTTCGACGGCAGCTCCGACACCCTGAACACGGACGCCACCGTCACCAGCCCCGAGTGGGCCACCGCCAAGGAGGCCGCCAAGGCCGCCACCACCGATACCTTCCTGGGTATCTACGGCTTTGAGATGACCTGGTCCAACGGCCTGGGCCACATCAACACCTACAACACCGCCGGCTGGCAGAGCCGCACCCAGAGCGCCTACACCACCTTCAGCACCGCCCTGCAGAACTACTACGCCGAGCTGAAGACCGCGCCTGAGTCCCTGAGCCAGTTCAACCACCCTGGCACCACCTTCGGCGACTTCTCCGACTTCGCCTATTATGACGAGGAGATCGACCAGCTGATCACCATGATCGAGGTGGGCAACGGCGAGGGCGCCATCGGCTCCTCCGGCTACTTCCCCTCCTACGAGTATTACACCCGCGCCCTGGACAAGGGCTGGCATGTGGCTCCCTCCAACAACCAGGACAACCACAAGGGCAACTGGGGCGACTCCAACACCGCCCGCACCGTGGTCCTGGCCACCTCCCTGACCGAGGAGGCCGTCTATGACGCCATCCGCAACTACCGGGTGTATGCCACCGAGGACAACGACCTGTCCATCTACTACACCCTGGACGACAACATCATGGGCTCCATCCTGACCAAGAGCGACGTGGGCGACACTGTCACCCTGACCGTGGAGCTGGGCGATCCCACCGACAGCGCTGACGCCCGGATCGAGGTCATCGTCAACGGCGGCCTGTCCCTGGACAGCACCACCGCCGCCTGCAACGGGACCGTGGAGTTCACCGTTCCCAGCACCTACAACTACTATTACATCAAGGTCACCCAGGCCGACGGCGACATCGCCGTCACCGCCCCCGTGTGGATCGGCAAGGTGGAGGCCGTGGGCATCTCCGGCGTGACCGCCGGCAGCGAACTGACCGTGGCGGGCGAGGAGCAGTCCTTCACCCTGGAGCTGTACAACAACGAGAGCAAGGCTCTGGAAGTGACCTCCATCACCTACACCGTCAACGGCGGCGAGGAGCATGCCATCACCGACATCACCTCCGTTGCCAAGCTGGGCACCGCCTCCTGCGTTTTCGGCTACACCTTCGCTCAGGACGGCGTTTACACCATCAAGGTGACGGTCAAGGGCGTTCTGAACGGCGTGGAAAAGCTCTTCACCCATGAGCTGCGCCTGACCGTCATGCCCGCCGAGATCGTCTCCAAGATCATCGTGGACGGCACCCACTTCAACGACTATGTGACCGGCTACTACGGCGGCAACATGAGCAACATGACCACCATCGCGTCGGACAACGGCGTGAAGGTGGAGGTGGTCACCACCCAGATCACCGAGGAGATGCTGGCCGACTGCAGCCTGCTGGTCATCTCTGCCCCGGCCCGCAAGAACGGCACCGCCAACGCCGGCGACTACACCGCCAGCATGTTCTCCGATGAGTTCATCGCCCTGGTGAAGAGCTATGTGGAGGGCGGCGGCAATGTGGCCGTCTGCGGTCTGGCCGACTATCAGGACAAGAGCGCGGTGAACGGCGCCGAGGGCCACGCCGCGGCTCAGATCAACAAGCTGCTCACCGCCATCGGCTCCACCATGAGCATCAACGATGACGAGGTCTACGACGCCGTCAACAACGGCGGCCAGTTCTACCGCCTGTATCCCTCCGTGTTCAACACCGAGTCTGAGTGGACCGCGGGCATCGTGGACGGCCAGACCTACAGCCAGTACTCCGGCTGCTCCGTGAACGTGGGGGAGGGCACCTGGCTGGTCCGGGGCTTCGACACCACCTACTCCGTGGACAGCGACAAGGACGGCGTGGGCAACACCGATGAGATCGAGACCGACGACTCCTACGGCTACAACATCGTCACGGCCAAGGGCGAGGTGGTCTTCCTGGCCTGCGAGGAGACCGAATTCGGCGGCACCATCTTCGCCGCCGGCGGCGTGTTCCTCTCCGACTTTGAGGTCAAGGCCGAGCTGGACAACATCTGGGATCTGCCCTACGCCAACCGCACCATCTATGAGAACATTCTGGGCATCCTGTGTGCCACCGAGAATGTGACGCCCATCGAGGAGATCCGCGCCGCTGAGGCCGGCCGCGTCTTCGTGGCTGAGGGCTATGTGACCAGCGGCACCGCCGATGAGAACACCAGCTTCTTCGACGCCATCTACATCCAGGACGAGACCGGCGGCATCACCGTGTTCCCCTATGCCACCGCGGGTCTGGAGATCGGCACCAAGGTCCGGGTCATCGGCTACACCGACGCGTACCAGGGCGACAAGGAGATCCAGATCATCTCCCTGCGCATCCTGAACGAGGAGCCCCATGTGTACGAGCCCAATGAGCTGAGCACCAAGGACGCCATGGATTACGACGCCAACGGCGGACAGCTGGTCAAGACCACCGGCGTGGTCAGCGACATCATTCTGAGCGACGGCGTTGTCTCCCAGTTCAAGCTGACCGACTCCACCGGCGTGGCCGCCACCGTGTTCATCGACGGCTACATCACCAACCCCGAGGGCGTGAACAGCATCGCCTCCTGGCTGAAGAACGGCCAGACGGTCTCCGCCGTGGGCCTGCTGTACAGCCACCCGGAGGGAGCCTCCGACGTCTCCGTCCCCGTGCTGCGTGTCCGCAACTGTGACGAGATCGTTCTGGTCACCGATGTGGCGGACCCCGTGATCCCCACCTACTCCATCTCCGTGGCCAACGCTGAGAACGGCTCCGTGGCCGTCAGCGCCGTGACCGCCCGCGCGGGCGCCGCAGTGACTGTCACTGTCACCCCCGACGAGGGCTATGAGCTGGCCTCCCTGACCGTGGCCGATGCCTTCGGCGATGAGATCGTCCTGACCGACAACGGCGATGGCACCTTCACCTTCACCATGCCCACCAGGCGGGTGGTGGTCACCGCTGTCTTCACCATGATCGAGGTAGAGCCCGAGCCTGAGGAGCCCTGCGACGGCGGCGAGAGCTGCCCGGGCCACCACTATCCCGACGTGAACACTGGCAAGTGGTATCACGAGG
>JBJEYO010000128.1:0-1668 GCA_051886935.1 Candidatus Enterenecus sp.
CGCCGTGGGTCTCCAGGTACTCCAGGGTCAGCCCCAGGTCCAGAATGGACTTGGCACCGGCGCAGACCACCATCACGGGGGTGTGTGCCAGCTCCTCCAGATCGGCGGAGATGTCCATGGTGGTCTCGGCGCCCCGGTGGACACCGCCGATGCCGCCGGTGGCAAACACGGAGATGCCCGCCATATGGGCAATGATCATGGTGGTGGTGACGGTGGTGGCGCCGTCCCGGCCCTCGGCCACCAGCACGGGCAGGTCCCGGCGGCTGGCCTTGGCAACGGCGGTGCCGGTCTTGCCCAGGTAGTCGATCTCCTCAGGGGAGAGGCCCGCCTTCAGACGACCCTTGATGACGGCGATGGTGGCGGGCACCGCGCCGTTTTCGCGAATGATCTTCTCCACATTCAGCGCGGTTTCCACATTCTGGGGATAGGGCATGCCGTGGGAGATGATGGTGGACTCCAGGGCGACCACGGGACGGCCCTCAGTCAGGGCCTGCTGCACCTCAGGGGCAATATCCAGATAGCGATTCATATGTGATACCTCCATTAAGATTTACAGAGTTGTTTGTGAATGTCGAAGCGCCAGACAGCCAGGGCGAAGGACGCCAGAGCCACCACCTCAATGGCAGCGCAGGAGTAGGACCGGGCGATCAGGTTATACAGCAGCACCAGAGGGGAATTCAGCAGAAACAACAGCCGGGTCAGCCGCATATCATGGACCCACAGTGCCACGGTGGTCATCATCATGGCGCCGCCCAGCAGCAGGCAGTGGGGACCGTCCCAGGTCAGCAGCGGGGATACGGCGTAGCACACCAGGAAGAATACCAGCCACAGGGGGCTTTTCGCCCATTTGCGGTCGTTGCAGGAGCAGACCACGGCCCGCCCCAGCCCCAGGCAGTTGATGAGTGCCCCGGTCCAGGCCCCCAGCAGGCCGTAGTGGACCACCCACAGCACACAGCAGACCACCTGCAGGGACAGTATTTTCTTCCTGCTGCCGCTTTGCAGGGATGTGATGGCGATGACAGAGCCCACCAGACCGATGATCTGGATGAACCAAAAGGGAATGGAAGTCATGGGATACCTTCTTACTTACAAAATTAAATGTGTTCCTCCGCCCGTTTCTGCAGGGCCTCGGCGCTCATGGCGGGGTTCATGGTCTCGCTGCTCTCCATGGCGATGGCGCTGGCGGCAAGGCCCGCCCGGGCGGTGCCCTCCAGGTCCGTGCCCTGGAGATAGGCCCAGGTGATGGCCGCCATGAAGGCGTCGCCGCAGCCGGTGGTGTTCACCATGTCGGCGGGCAGCACCGGCAGGTGGAGCCGCCCTCCGGCCCGGTCGGCAGCAAACACGCCGTCGCCGCCCAGGGAAATGAATACCCGGTGGAGTCCGGTGTCAAGCAGTGCGTCGGCGGCCTTGTACAGGCTCTCCTCGTCCGTAATGGGCACGCCGGAGAGCAGCTCCGCCTCGATGCGGTTGGGCTTCAAAGTGTGGAGTTTTCCCAGCACCGGCTTCAGTTTGACAGCCTTGGCGGTGGACACCGGGTCGGCGAAAATGGGGACCGGGCAGTTCTCCGCCAGCCACGCGATGCTCTCAGCCGGGATATTGGTGTCGATGACCACCACCTGGCTGCCGCAGAGCGGCTGTTGGCGCTGGGCGAATACGTGGGGCGGCAAA
>JBJEYO010000129.1:0-1663 GCA_051886935.1 Candidatus Enterenecus sp.
AGCCCACCATTGAGTTTTCCTATAAGAACGACGACCTCCACGACCCTCTGCTGAACGAGTATCATGCCATCGCCCTGAAGCTGGCCACCCGGGAGGAGATTGACCTGATCAAGAAGTACTCCTTCGCCGTCAACGATGTGCTCAAAGCCTTTTGGCGCGAGTGCGGCGTGACCCTGGTGGACTTCAAGCTGGAGTTCGGCAAAACCAGTGACGGCACCATCGTGCTGGCTGACGAGATCAGTCCTGACACCTGCCGTCTGTGGGACAGCAAGACCCATGAGAAGCTGGACAAGGACCGCTTCCGCCGGGACATGGGCGGCGTGGAAGACGCCTATGCCGAGATCATGAAGCGCCTCCTGGACCACGATGCGAACTGAATACACTGCCCCGGCGGGCGGCTTCAACGGAGAAGCCGTCCCGGCCGGTTTCACCGAGCGCCACATTCACGAGGAGTGCGGCGTCTTCGGCGTCTTTTCCAAAGCCACCACGGATGTGGCCTCCTACGCCTATTACGCACTCTATGCCCTGCAGCACCGGGGCCAGGAGAGCGCCGGCATTGTGGTGAACGACGACGGCCTCTTTACCTCCTGGCGGGACGTGGGCCTGGTCAGCGAGGTGTTCCCCCGGGAACGGCTCAAGTCCCTGGGCACCGGCAACATCGCCGTGGGCCACGTGCGCTACGGCACCACCGGCTCCGACAACAAGCGCAACGTTCAGCCTATTCTGGTAAACCACTACAAGGGGCGCATGGCCCTAGCCCACAACGGCAACCTGACCAATTCCCATGAGCTGCGTCAGGAGCTGGAAAGCAAGGGCTCCATCTTCCACACCACCACCGACTCCGAGGTTATCGCCTACATCATCGTCCAGGAGCGCCTGAAGGCCCCCTCCATTGAAGCCGCCGTCTCCGCCTCCATGGACAAAATCGTGGGCGCCTACTCCCTGGTGATCTCCTCCCCCACCAAACTCATTGCCGTCCGGGACCCCAACGGTTTCCGCCCCCTGTGTATGGGCAAGCTGAAGGACGGCAGTGTGGTGTTCGCCTCCGAGTCCTGCGGATTGGACGCCATCGGCGCCAAGTTCGAGCGGGACATCCGCCCCGGCGAGATCGTGGTGGTGGACAAGACGGGCATCAAGTCCGACACCAGCCACTGCGGCAAAGCCCCCAAGAAACTGTGCGTTTTTGAGTTTATCTACTTCGCCCGGCCAGACTCCGTCATTGACGGCAGCAGCGTCCACATCGCCCGCCAACGGGCCGGCGCCTTCCTGGCACTGGAGCACCCTGTCCAGGCGGACATCGTCATCGGCGTGCCGGACTCCGGTCTGGACGCCGCCATGGGCTATGCCAAGCAATCCGGCATTCCCTTTGGGCTGGGCTTCATCAAAAACAAGTACATCGGCCGGACCTTCATCTCCCCCACCCAGGATATGCGGGAGAATGAGGTCAACATCAAGCTGAACCCCATCCGGTCCGTGGTGGAGGGAAAGCGGGTAGTCCTGATTGACGATTCCATCGTCCGGGGCACCACCTGCCGCCGCACCATCGACCTGCTCCGCAAGGCCGGCGCCAAGGAGATCCACATGCGGGTCAGCGCGCCGCCCTTCGTTTCCGAGTGCTACTACGGCACCGACATCGACGACAAGAACAAGCTCATCGCCAACC
>JBJEYO010000130.1:0-8265 GCA_051886935.1 Candidatus Enterenecus sp.
ACGCTCTGGCCTGGATCAAGCTGTGGGTGGAGAGCTACAACGCCCAGACCGATGATGGTCCCATCTGCAACACCCTGGTGGATAAGTCCGCCACCGACCAGTTTGGCCTGCTGGTGTACTCCAAGCTGCGCAGCGTGGAGGAGTCCGCCTCTGTCTCCGTCAACAACATCAACGTGGCTGCCTATCAGGACGGCTATGAGGGCATCGGCGGCTACGGCTACTGCCACTACCTGTTCGTCACCGACAACAGCCCCCTGCCCTGGACCGCCTGCGCCTTCATCGCCTATATGACCTGCACCGCCGACGGCTTCTCCGCCTGGGGCAAGGATATGGGCGGCTACTCCTCCAACCCGGCCGTGGCCGCTGAGAACGAGGAGATCTATCACCATCAGACCGGCGGCATGGCCGAGGACGGCACCGTGGCCTTCGCCGCCAAGAACGATGCCGGCTACGACTGGTGGACCACCAACGGCAAGCTGGTCCTGGAGGACCCCGAGTACTGCGCTTCCGTGGCTTTCACCGTGGGCAGCTGGATCGAGATGCTGACCAAGTACAGCGGCTGATCCCCTCCGTTTCAGGCGCTGACATGATGTGCGATCTGTCATAAGCAGACGAGCGCCCCTGGATCGCAAAGTGCGTCCAGGGGCGCTTTTCATCCCGGCATAAAGGAGTGATTTCATGGACCAGTCATATACCCTCAAGGCCAGCCGGACCACCATATGGCTCAACAAGCTGAAGACCTTCTTCTCCAAGCCCTACAACGTGATCCTGCTGCTCATGGGCATCGTGCTGACGGTGACCACCGTGGCCCCCATCGTGGCCATCGTGGAGGACACCTTCAAGATCCACGCCGGCACCATCGACGCCTATCTGGCCGGTAAGTCCACGGGCTACTCCCTGTGGAACTACATCGACCTGTTCACCAGCAGGATGGCCAAGACCAACCTGTGGACGCCCCTGCTGAACACCGTGCTGCTGGCGGTGGGTACCTGCGTGGTGTCCATCCTCTACGGCGGGCTCTTCGCCTTCCTGGTCACCCGGACCAATCTGGCCTGGCGCAAGTACTTAAGCTCCATCTTTATCTTCCCCTACATCATGCCCCAGTGGACCCTGGCCGTGGTGTGGCAGAATATGTTCAACTCCAACGCGGTGACGGGGACCTCCAACGGCCTGCTGGCGGCCACCCTGGGCATCAATATGCCCATGTGGTGGTGCAAGGGGCTGTTCCCCAGCGTTGTGGTGCTGGGCCTGCACTACGCCCCCTTCGCCTACATCCTCATCGGCGGAATTTTCCGCAACATGGACGCCAATCTGGAGGAGGCGGCCACCATTCTGGACACGCCCAAGTGGAAGACCATGTTCCGCATCACCCTGCCCATGGTCAAGCCCGCCATCCTGTCCACCATCCTGCTGGTGTTCGGCTCCTCCATGGGCTCCTACCCGGTGCCCCACTACCTGGGCCTGACCACCCTGGCCACCAAGTATGTGTCCATGAACTCCAAGTACACCGGCGAGGCCAGCATTCTGGCCATTATCATGATGATCTTCGGCGTGGCCATCATGCTGCTCAACCAGATCTCCCTCCAGAGCCGGAAGAACTACACCACCGTCACCGGCAAGTCGGGGCAGATCTCCAAGATCAACCTGGGCAGGGTGGGCAGGTACGTCATCGCCCTGGTGCTGGTGGTGCTGACCTTCTTCACCAGCATCTTCCCCATCGTCTCCTTCGCCTTTGAGACCTTCCTGCCCAACCCCGGCGACTACTCCTTCCTGTACACCGGCGACCCCAGCAACCTGACCACGAAATGGTGGATCACCAGTGAAAACGTGACGGAGAACGGCATGTACGGCCAGAAGGGAATCCTGTTCAACGAGACCATCTGGCGGGCCTTCAAGGGCACCATCTGGGTCAGCGTGTGCTGCGCCCTGCTGGCGGGCACCATCGGCACCCTGATCGGCTACGCCGTGGCCAAAAACCGGCGAAGTAAATGGGCCCACTATGTGAACAGCGTGGCTTTCCTGCCCTACCTGATGCCCTCCATCGCCGTGGGCGTGGCCTTCTTCATCCTGTTCTCCAACGAGCACGTCAACCTGTTCAACACCTACACCCTGCTGATCATCGTGGGTACCATCAAATACATTCCCTTTGCCAGCCGCAGCTCTCTGAACTCCATGCTCCAGCTGTCCGGCGAGATCGAGGAGGCGGCCATCATCCAGAATGTGCCCTGGATCAAGCGTATGACCCGCATCATCATCCCCATCCAGAAGTCCTCCATCATCAGCGGCTACCTCCTCCCCTTCATGACCTGCCTGCGGGAGCTGAGCCTGTTCATGCTGCTGTGCGTTCAGGGCTTCATCCTGTCCACCACCCTGGACTACTTCGACGAGATGGGCCTGTACGCCTTCTCCAGCGGCATCAACCTGATTCTGATCATCACCATCCTGGTGTGCAACACCCTGGTCAACAAGGTGACCGGGGCCAGCCTGGACAAGGGAATAGGAGGTTAAACTATGCCTGAAATCAGATTAGAGCATGTGACCAAGCGCTGGGGCAAGTTCTACGGCGTGGACGACCTGGACCTGGTCATTTCCGACAACGCGTTTGTCACCCTGCTGGGCCCCTCGGGCTGCGGCAAGACCACTATCCTGCGCATGATCGCCGGCCTGGAGACCCCCACCAGCGGCCGCATCACCATCGGGGACAAGGTGGTTTTTGACAGCGACGCGGGCATCAACGTGCCCCCCAACAAGCGCAAGGTGGGCTTCCTGTTCCAGAACTACGCCCTGTGGCCCAACATGACGGTGTACGACAACATCGCCTTCGGCCTGGCCAACATCAAGGAGCCCCTGCCCAAGACCGACTTCGAGGCCAGGAACGCCGCCCGCCTGGCGGAGATTCTCCAGACCCCCGGCGAGGTGGTCAAGGTCCTGGAGGAGTGCCGGGACAAGTCGGGGAAGCTGGACGAGAAAAAGGCCTACATCAAGCTCATCGACGCCTTCACCATCTCCCGCTACACCGCCAAGAAGCTGTACGGCTACCATCTGGAGGAGGGCAGGGACGTGTCCGGCGAGATCGCCGCCCTCCAGTCCAGGGCGGAGAGCGCCCGCAAGGCCAAGAATCTGAACGAGGACTTCCAGGAGGTCCGGGGCGGCCAGGTGGTCACCGAGGTGCGCAAGCTGACCAAGGAGGAGATCGACCTGTCGGTGCGCCGGGTGTCCCGCATCGTGAAGATCGGCATGTTCATGGACCGCTATCCGGCGGAGCTGTCCGGCGGCCAGCAGCAGCGCGTGGCCATCGCCCGCACCCTGGCGCCCGAGCCCTCGGTGCTGTTCATGGACGAGCCGCTGTCCAACCTGGACGCCAAGCTGCGCCTGGAGATGCGCTATGAGCTGCAGCGCCTCCACGTGGAGACGGGCTCCACCTTCGTCTATGTGACCCACGACCAGATGGAGGCCATGACCCTGGCCACCCAGATCTGCCTGGTCAACAACGGCGTCCTGCAGCAGTATGACGCGCCCCTGACGGTGTATCACCGCCCCAACAACCTGTTCGTGGCCGACTTTGTGGGCAATCCCTCCATCAACTTCATCGAGGCCAAGGGGAGCCAGCGGGAGGACGGCAGCGTGGCCCTGACCGTTCTGGGGGGCAAGAAGGCGGTGTTCAAGCCCGTCCAGCCCCTGAATCTGGCCCAGTGGTTCCAGGACCGGGACAGCCAGGAGGCGGCCCAGGCCGAGGCGCTGAGGAAAAAGGCGGAGGAGAAGTCCTACGTGGAAAAGAGCAACAAGGACGAGACCTTCCGCTATCACATCGACAAGGTGGAGGAGTATGACTTCTCCCTCCAGGAGGAGCCCGTGCTCACCAACGAGGATCTGGTGCTGGGCGTCCGGCCCGAGTTCATCCGCATCGCCGAGGGCGGCGCCCTGGCGGGGGAGATCTACGGCGCCATGCCCACCGGCATGGAGTCCACCGTCAAGCTGCGGGTGGGCGACTTCCTGCTGACCGGCGTGGTGTTTGGCAGCGCCCTGTTCAAGATCGGCGAGAAGGTCAGCCTGGACTTTGCCGGGGACAACATCATGCTCTTTGACCGCAGGAGCGGCAAGTGCATCGCCCAGGGCAGCCTGGAGTGCGCCGACTGATCCGTAAAAACCTGCAAAAAGCCCTGTGACCGGCGGGTCACAGGGCTTTTTTGTGTGTAGTTCGGCGGGTTCACTGCTGGGCTGCGTCCCGCTGGCGGCAGAGCTCCGCCCAGCTGGGCAGCTTGGCCAGGGCGGCGGAGAACTCCTTCATGGCTTTGGGTATGTCGATCTTCTGGGGACAGGTCTGGGCGCACTTGCCGCAGCCCACGCAGGCGGAGGGCCGCTTGTCCTCCGGCAGGGCCTCGATGCGCATGGAGGTGTTGAAGGAGGGGGAGAACCGGGTGTCGTTGTAGGCGGAGAGGAGCATGGGAATGTCCAGCCCCACGGGGCAGCCGTCGCAGCAGTAGCGGCAGGCGGTGCAGGGGAGGGAGTTCTTCAGACCCTCGGCGATCTCCGCCAGCAGGGCCCGCTCCTCCTCCGTCAGGGGCTTTTCCTCCCGGAAGGTATGTACGTTGTCCACCATCTGCTCCATGTTGGACATGCCGCTGAGGATCATCTTCACATTGGGCAGGCCCTGGAGCCACCGGAAGGCCCAGGCGGGGATGCTCTCCTCCGGCCGCAGGGCCCTGAGCCGGGTCTCGGCCCCCTGGGGCAGACGGGCCAGCCGGCCGCCCCGCACAGGCTCCATGACCCACACGGGGATGCCCCGCTCAGTGACCAGCTCGTACTTGGCTTTGGCGTCCTGAAGGGTCCAGTCCAGGTAGTTGATCTGAAGCTGGCAGAACTCCATCACGTCCCCGTACAGGTCCAGGAACTGCCGCAGGGTCTCCAGGCCGCCGTGGCAGGAGAAGCCCAGGTGCCGGATGCGGCCCAGGCGCTTCTGCTCGGTGAAGTAGTCCACGATGCCCCACTGGGGATCGGTGTAGGTCTTGATGGAGTTCTCGTACACGTTGTGGAGCAGGTAGAAATCGAAGAAGTCCACGCCGCACTTTTTCAGCTGCTCCTCAAAGATCTCCTCCGGGTGGTAGGCCTGGGCGATCTGGTGGCCGGGGAACTTGTCGGCCAGGTAAAAACTGTCCCGGGGGTGGCGGTTCAGCACCCGGCCCATGACGCGCTCGGACTGGCCGCTGTGGTAGGGCCATGCCGTGTCAAAATAGTTGACGCCGTGGCTGAGGGCGTAGTCCACCATGGCGGCCACCTGCTCCTCGTCCACCGGGGCGTTGGGCTGGTCGGACACCAAGGGCAGGCGCATGGCGCCGAAGCCCAGGCGGGAGAGCGTCAGCTCCTGAAACTCACTGCGGATCATGGCGTTACCTCGCGAATCTCTGTATTTCTGTCTGGCGCTCAGGCGCACAGGTCGATGATGATGTGGGCGAACATCCGGGCGGACACCATCAGGTCGCTGATGCGCACCCGTTCGTCGGCGCCGTGGAGGCGGGTGTCAAAGCCGGGCAGGGTGCAGCCGAAGGCCACGCCGCCGGGGATGTCGTGGACATAGGTGCCGCCGCCGGTGGACAGGCACTCCCCCTTCAGGCCGGTGTACTGCTCATACCGCTTCAGCAGGGTGCGGATAAAGGGACTGTCGGCGGGGGTGTGGTGGGGCTTGTCCTGGACGGCCTCAAAGGTGAAGCCCCGGCCCTCAAAGGCGGCCTTGGCCACCTTCAGGCAGTTGTCCTCGGTGGCGCACAGGGGCACCCGGGAGTCAAAGCGGCCCTCCAGGCCAGTGTCGGTGACTTCCAGCAGGGTAAAGGCCACGGTCAGGGGGCCGGCCACCGGCTCCTCCTGGGCGATGCCCATGGCGCGGCCCAGATAGTCGTTGTGGGGCAGCAGGGCGTTCAGGTCGGCCAGGGCGGTCTTGCAGGGACCCTCTGCCAGAGGCAGGGCGCACAGCAGGGCCACCAGGCCGGTGACGGCGTTGTTGCCTCCCTCGGGCCAGGCGGCGTGGGAGCCCTCGCCCTTGGCCCGGATGATGGACAGCCCGTCCTCCTGGGCGAAGCTGAACTTGATGCCGGTGCGGGCGGTGATGCCCCGGGCGATGGGCTGGATGTCGTTGGGACCCAGGCCCTCCACTGCGGCGGAGGCGTCGCCGGGCAGCACGTTCAGGCGGAAGCCGCCGTGGAGCCAGCGCAGCCGGGGCAGCTCCTCCTGGACGGGCCAGGTCTTGGAGAATTTGGGCCGGAAGCCGCCCTTCTCCGTGTTGACCACGGGGAAGCCGGAGTCGGGGGAGAAGGTGGCGGGGGCGAAGGGATGACGGGCGAAATACCAGGCGATGTCGCCGGAGCCGGACTCCTCATTGGTGCCCAGGATGCAGCGGCAGTTGTGCTTCAGGGGAATGCCCAGGTCCTTCACCGCCTTCATGGCCAGCAGGGAGGCCACCAGGGGGCCCTTGTCGTCGTCGGTGCCGCGGCCGTAGATCAGGCCGTCCACCACCTTGGGGGAGAAGGGGTCGGTGACGGTCCAGCCCTCGCCGGGGGCCACCACGTCCAGGTGGCCCAGGATGTGCAGGGCGTCCTCCTGATCGTTCAGGTCGGCGGTGCCCACATAGCCCTCATGGTTGGTGGTGATGAGACCCCACTCGCCGGCCAGCTTCAGCGCCTCGTCCAGGGCGGCGGCGGGGCCGGGGCCGAAGGGGGCGCCGGAGGCGGGCTGGCCCTCCACGCTGTCGATGGATACCAGGCGGCACACCGCGTCCACCAGCATCTGCTCCTTGTCTGCGAAATACGCGTCGATCTGCTCTTTATACATAAGCGGGATCTCCTTTGCATGGGCCGGACAGACAGCGCCGGACCAAAAGAATAAAAATATTGTAATACGTACTGAACAAAGCAGTAGGCTTTGTTCAAGTGCAAGGTTTTGGGCAAATCGCCCCAAAGCCTTGCACCTTCCGCTGGAGTGCTGCGGCGCTCCAGCGGAACTACGCATTGCAACAATGGCTGAATTTCATAAAAACGGTTGAAAAGAGCCGTTTTTATGAAATTGCGCGGCATATGCCGCGCGAATAAACCGCGCCGCGGTTTATTCAGCAGACATTATTGTAAACGCTTACCAGAAAAAATACAAGGGGAAACCGCCGGAAAACTCAATCCTCTCCGGCGGATTTCGTCACCTCGCTGAGGTACTTATACACGGTGTAGCGGGACACGCCCAGACGCTTGGCCACAAAGGGGACGGATTTGCGGAAGGAGAAGGCGCTGTGCTGCTCCAGCAGGGCGATCATGTGCAGGCGGTCCTCCTTGCCCATGTCGGCCACCGGCTTGCCGATGGCGGCCAGGCAGCGCTCGAACAGGTCGGAGAGCTGCCGGGAGTCCTGGTCCTGCCACAGGGCGGACTGGAGGTCGGACTGGGCGCTGATCAGATCGGCGAGCACCCGGTTGGCGGCGGCCAGGGAGGTGTAGTCGAAGTTGATGCCCAGGGCCAAGTTGTAGTCCGGGCCGATCATGTGGAAGGTGGAGGACTTGGTCTTGTGTCCGCTGGGGGTGGTGGCAGCCATGTTCACCTGGTCGGAGACGAGGGCCTCGTCATCCAGGGGCAGGTCCTGGCCCATGATGACGGTGGTGTCCCCCACCGCGCGGCCGGACACATGGCCGTTGTAGATGGACAGGATGGGGTGGGTGGGCACGCTCATGTCGTTGACCAGGGTTTCGCAGGAGGAACCGAACATCTCGGCGATGCCCCGGGCGGTGCGGTCCAGAAATTCAAAAGCTTCGTCGCGGGTCAAGGGAACACTTCCTTTCACGGATTGTCGTTTTGTCAACCCTATTTTATCCTGCTTTTCCCCGAAAGGCAAGGGGGAAGAACGAAGAAAACCGCCGCGGAATGCGCGGCGGTTTTGTCGAGACTGTTGAATTGTCAAATCTGAGACAGGGAAAGCGGGGCTCAGCGCTGGATAAAGCGGGAGAGGAATTCCCGGGTGCGCTGCTGCTGGGGGTTGGCGAACAGCTCCTGGGGGGCGCCCTCCTCGCAGATGACGCCGTCGGCCATATACACCACATGGTTGGACACGTCCCGGGCGAAGGCCATCTCGTGGGTGACCACCAGCATGGTCATGCCGCTGTTGGCCAGGTCCCGCATGACGGAGAGCACCTCGCTGACCATCTCGGGGTCCAGGGCGGAGGTGGGCTCGTCAAAGAGCAGCACCTCCGGCTCCATGGCCATGGCCCGGGCGATGGCCACCCGCTGCTTCTGGCC
>JBJEYO010000131.1:0-8248 GCA_051886935.1 Candidatus Enterenecus sp.
CTGTGGCTGAACGAGGACTTTACCACCAGTGAGACCGTGAACGTCCTGGTTACCACCGGCGCCGGCGAGACCCGCTATTATATGTCCCTCTATACCGTCAGCGAAACGGACGGCAACGAGGGCGCGGCGGCCGTTATCAACCTGATGAGCGCTGCCGTGACCGCGGCCAGCGACGGCGGCCGGATCAAGCTGGTCAACGACCTGGTGGCCGATGTGGCCTCCGGCAAGTATCTCAGCACATCGGCCGAGGGCATCCTGCCGCTGACCAGCGGCAGCCTGACCCTGGACCTGAACGGCCATACCCTGGGTACTTCCGCCAACTTCAACACCAGCAACTACTTCCGGAACACGCTCCCGGTCATTTACCTGGGTTACAGCGCAAGCACCCCTGCCACCCTGGCTGTGGAAAACAGCGCCGCCGGCGAGGGCGTGGTGGAGCAGCTGGCGTACTACGAGTTCGGCCATGGTGACACCATCCAGATCGACGTGGGCGGCACCCTCTCCCTGCGGGATGTGACCGTGCGAGCCACCAACGATACCACCACCGATGGTATGTACAGCCTTGTTTTCAACGAGGGCCTTGTGACGGAGATCAGCAACTGCAAGTTGGAGGCCTACTCCGCGGCCGTTCCCACAAAATCCGCCGTGCTCTACACCGGCGGCTGGCGGGGCGCCATTGAGCATATTGACGGCTGCACGCTGAACACCGACGGCGTCCTCATCATCCTGAGCCATCCGGCAAACAACACCTCTCCCGCCGGCAACTACATCAATCTGATCGAGAACACCACCATGACCTCCACCGGCACGGGGAGCGAGGCCGCTATCCAGAGCAGCGGCACCGCCCTGGTCTTTGGCAAGAACAACACGGTTACGGTGGCGCAGGACGTGCTCTTTAATTACAGAAGCAGCCACGGCCTCTGCAACCTGACCTTCACCAGCCCCACCGGCAGCTATGAGACCACGGCGGAGGACGGCACCGTGTACGGCGCGGGCCCCTTTGATATTGATGCCCCTGACGGCAAGATTGCCGCGGATGAGTCCGGCGCCATTAACTTCGTGGATGGCTACACCGTGCGCTTTCTGAATGTGGACGGAAGCCTGCTGAAGTCTGTTCCTGCCCGGGCCGAGGAGAGCATTGACCCGCCCATGTACCGGTGGTACAACAACGGCCTGATCCAGTACACTCACACGGGCTGGTCGGAAAACGAGCCCAACGGAACCCCTGTGGACTTTTCCACCTTCCGGAAGGACGCGGACCTCTATCCCATCCGGGAGGAGACTATTGGCGAGGCCGCACTGGAGATGAGCATGAACGGTGCCACCGGGCAGTATCTGACCATGGAAGACGCCTACCGGCAGATCGGGTACGCCGGTTATGCCGAGGCTGAGATCAAGCTCCTGACCGACCTGACCTCGGACAGCTATGAGTTTGAAGGCCACTATCAGCGGCTGACCATCGACCTGAACGGCTACACCCTGACTGTTTCCGGCAACGGGGACGGAAATGGCCTCATCCTGCTTGGCTATTACAATGGATCCAGCGGCTATACGCTGGAATCCGCCCTGACCATCAAAGACAGCAGCGAGGGCAAGACCGGCGTGCTGACAGGCGATGAGACCCTGACCGGCAGCCTGATTTACGCGAAGGGAGACTTCACCCATATCAACATCGAGGGCGGCACGCTCAGCAGCAGCGGCCCTGTCGTTACCGTGGCGGAAAGCAAACAATACAGTGATGCTGCCCATGCCAATGTGGCCGTGACCATCTCCAATGCCACGCTGCAAAGCAGCGGCGGCGCGGCCCTGGTCATCCAGCCCACAAGCGTCTTCCGTTACGGCGGCACCACGACGATCGTTGTGAATGAAGGGGCCGTGCTGGAGGGGGCCGGCTACGTCATCGAGCTGAAGAGCGCACCCAGCGGCTACCTTGCGAATAACAATCCCTCTATTGTCATCAACGGCGGCCAGTTCAAGGGCGCGACCGGGGCCATCCTGCCCACCTACGGCAGTGTGACCGTCCCCGTGACCTATCCCGCTGGTCTGCAGATGGCCACTGAGGTCAACGCTGAGGGCTACTACACCCTGGTGCCCATCCCCCTGGTTGTGGATAATGACACAGGTTTTATCACCGGCAACGCCCAGAGCTCCGTGGACGAGAACGGCACCGTCACCGTCGATGCCTCCGCCGTCGGCACCGACACCGTCACCCTCTCCGCCGACACCGTGGCTACTCTGGAGAGCGGCAACAGCCTGACCGTCACCACCGGCACCGCCACCGTGGCCTTCAACGCGGGCGCTACCGCCGACATCGCGGCGCAGACTGGCGACGTGGTGCTGAGTGTCAAGGACGTGACGGAAGGCAGTACCCACACGGACGCCAAGGCGGTCTACGACCTGTCCCTGACCTCCGGCGGTACCGCCGTCACCTTCACCGGCAGCGTGGACGTGACCATCCCCTTCACCGGCGAGGCCGGCAAGGGCTATGTGGTCTACTACTACGACGCGGGCGGAAACAAGGAGCTGGTCCCCGCCAGCTTCGGCGAGAGCAGCGTTACCTTCACCACTACCCACTTCTCCGAGTTCGGCATTGAGGAGCAGGCGGGCTACACCCTGGAGTTCCGCCTGCCCACTGGTGCGGACAAGCACTTTGACGCGGGCGAGACCATCACGGCGGAGCTGTGGGTCAGCCGTGCCGAGGCGTCCCAGATCCGCTCCTACCAGTTCACGCTGACCTATGATGACACTCTGCTGACCCTGGGCGGCATCACCCTGGAGAGCGCCTTCAACAAGCAAGTGACCATCAACGGCGCCGCCGTGGCCGGCAATACCACCGGCGAGGGCGTGACCGTGGGTGCGGACGGTGTCAAGCTGGGCACCGTGACCTTCACCGTCAACTCTGACGTGACCGAGGGCGCCACCGACACGCTGGACGCGGCGAACGTCATTTTCTCCCACGCGCTGGATAACCAGGAGCTGGCCGGCGATGTGGCCGCCCTGGATGTGACCCTGCACAACCTGTCCGTCACGCTGAAAGCGGGCACCAACAGCACCATCAACGGCGGCACCGACGATGTGACGCTGTATGCCAAGTACGGCCAGACCGGCCTGTACAGCGACCCGGCCCGCACCGTTCCGGTCAACTCCGTCTCCGTCGCCGCCAACATCGGCTACCGTCTGGCGGACAACAACTGGATCGACGAGAACAGCACTGAGTACGCCGACTTCAACACCATCAAGGGCCAGACCTTCACCGACACCACGGCCAAGACCTACACCCTGCAGACCGTGGCCCAGTACATCATCACCATCGGTGAGCCGGTCAACGCCGCCCTCACCACCGGCTCCAACGCCCCCATCACTGTGGACGCGGGCACCCTTCTGAGCGCAGCCGCTCTGCCCACCTTCACCCCCAACGCGGGCTATGCGGAGGACGGTTGGTATGTGAATGACACGAAGGTCGATCCGGCCACCTACGCCGTCAACGGCAATATCACCGTGGTCTATAAGGCTACCGCAGAGACCTTTGCCTTCGCCGTGCCCGATACTGCCGCTACCGGCGTGACCGTCACCACCACCGGCGGCGTGACCGACGGGACCGTCAGCTACGGCACCAACGTGACCGGCACCATCAGCAGCGACGACACCGCTCTGATCACCGGTGTCACCGTTACCATCGGCGGCGTGGAGACCACCGCCTATGCCGAGAGCAACGGCGACGGTACCTGGACGCTGACCATCCCCGGCACAGTCATCACCGGAAACATTGAGATCGAGGCGGCCACCCTGGCCATCCACACCGTCACCTTCAGCAACGGCGCCGGCGTGGAGACACTGGCTCAGACCGCCTATGTGGTGGACGGCAGGATCGGCTATTACACCACTGTCGCGGCGCTGAAGAACGGGACTGTGGACTTCACCGTTCCCGTCCCCGTGGCCTCCGCAGGCTACCGCCTGAGCGTGAACCTGTGGAAGATCGGTGAGACCGAGTACACCAACAGTGAAATCGTGAACAAGACCTACACAGATGACGCCGCCATTGTGGCCCAGGCCGTCCAGCAGTGGACAGTGACCTTCGCGGCTGGGGCCAACGGTGCTCTGGCTGACGGGGCCGTCACCTCCATCACCGTGGACAACGGGACCACTGTTGACAGCCTGCTCCAGTATCTGCCGGCCACCAAGCCCGACGCGGGTTATGTGTTCGACCAGTGGACCTGGAATCCCACCGGCACCGCCATCACCGGCAACACCACCGTCACTGCCTCTTTCAAGGACGGCAGCTATCCCATCAGCTTCCCCACTGTGAGCAACGTGACCGTGGCCGCCACCGGCGGCGTGACCGATGGCCAGGCCACCCACGGCACTGACGTGACCTTCACCGTCGTGGTGGGCGAGGGCGCCAACGTCACTAAGGTCAGTTACAGCGTCAACGGCACAGCTGTAGAGCTGACCCCGGACGCAAGCGGCGTCTACACCATTCCCGGCAGCGCCATCACCGGGCCTGTGTCCGTGCTCATCGAGAGCAACGCCACCTATCAGATCACCTTCGCGGCCGGAGCAAACGGCAAGGTGGACGGCGGCGCTTCCGTGACCAAGACCTTTGACGCGAATCATCTGCTGACTGATAGCGACCTGCCCACGGTGCAGCCGGACGCGGGCTATGTGTTCGACCAGTGGGTGCCCAACCCTGTGGGCATGACCGTGACGGGCGCCGCCACCTACACCGCCACCTTCAAGGACGCCACCTACTCCGTTGACAACAACGGCACAACAGGTACTGTTACCCACGGCGAGAACTACACCTTCACCCCCGCGGTGGAGGGGCAGATCGTTACCGATGTGACCGTCACCATCGGTGGCACGGTTGTCACCATTGATCCCAACCCCGACGGCTCCTACACCATCCCCGGCGACGCCATCACCGGCAATGTGGTCATCACCTACACCAGCATCACCGCGCACTTTGAGTTCATCAGCTATGACCAATATGCCGCTGGCATCTCCGGCAAGCAGATTGCCATCCTGGTGACTGATAAGGTGGCGGACGGCAGCTACTCCCTGACCGGTTACAACGAGGCCTACTACTCCGTCAAGTACGGCGGCTACGTCTGGTTCGTGAATGACACGGAGACCGAGGCCACCCTGTCTGCCAAGCTGAGCGCCAAGACCGGCGCGGCCACTGAGCTGACCTATGAAGACGGCGACCTGAACGGCAGCGGCACCGTCACCGCGGCGGACGCCGGTATCATCAACGACGTGCTGCACCAGAACTCCGCCGCCGACAGCGTCAGCCTGGCCTACACCATCGGCGACAAGCTGCGCTTCGAGCTGGATGTGATGGGCGACAAGTCCGTCACCACCAAGGACATCATGTGGATCCTGTACAAGGCCGTTGGCCTTCCCCAGACCTGAGCATTTCCAAGGCAGGCAAATGGCGCGGGGCGGTAAAACGCCCCGCGCCGGAACACATAAGGAGAATGCCCATGAAACGATCATTCATGTCAATTTTGCTGCTTGCGGCGCTGCTGCTGGGGCTGGCTGCCCCGGCGCTGGCCGCGGGGGAGGACGATTATGTCTTCACCCTGCTGGCCGATGGGGAGAACGCCGCTGAGGTGCAGCTGGGAGACACCGTCACCGTCTCGTTGGTTTTGAGCCGGGCGGATGGGGCGGACTTTGACCTGTACAGCGTGCAGGACTACGTCTGCTTTGACCCCGAGTATCTGGAATTCGTGGAGGGAAGCATCCTGACCTATCCCGCCGCGGACGGCGGCTCGGAACAGCTTCTGGAGGCCAGCCCGGTGAAGTTCAGCGCGGCCGGTACGGACGTCTACAACCGGGTGTATGTCAACCGCGCCAGCGGCTCCGCCCTCCCCGTGGCCTCCGGCAGCGTTCTGCTGACCTTCCGGCTGAAAGCGGTGAAGGCGGGAACCACGACCCTGAGCCACGCCATCACGGAGCTGTTCCGGCTGCCCGGTGACCTGTATGCGGCGGCCCAGGAGGATGCGGTGGTCACCATCACCGACGGCTCCGCCGGACCCGTTGAACCTCCGGTGGGCCCGCCTGTTGATCCTCCTGTCGATCCCCCGGTGGATCCGCCCGTGGACCCTGTGAACCCGCCCACTGACCCCCCTGTGGACCCGCCCGTGGAACCCGGCCCCGGCGACGACGGTGGGGATGGCGATGGGGACGGGGAAGAAGTGCCCTTCCCCTTTGTGGACGTGACTGAGAATGACTGGTTCTACGACGAGGTGTACGAGGTCTGGGCCGCCGGGCTGATTTTCGGCGTGAACGAGACCCACTACCTGCCCAAGGCGTGCACTACCCGGGCGGCCCTGGCCACGGTGATGTACCGCCTGGCGGGCGAGCCGGAGTATAGCTATGACGGCGCGCGGTATCCGGACGTACGGGAGGACTACTGGTACACCGATCCGATCTACTGGGCCACGGAAAACGGAGTCATGATTGGCTATGGCAATGGGGACTTCGGCCCGAACGACTACATCACCCGGGAACAGTTCACCGCCGTGCTGTGGCGCTATGCAGGCCGGCCGGAGTCCGACGCCAGCCTGGACGGCTTTGCCGACGCCGGTAAGGCCGGCACCTATGCCCTGCCCGCTCTGCGCTGGGCGGTGGAGACCGGCATTCTCCAGGGCAGAGGCGGCGGCACGCTGGCGCCCAGGGGGACCGCCTCCCGGGCTGAGGTAGCCACCATGCTGGTGCGGTTCCTGGCGCTTAATCAAGGAGGGGAGACCACATGATGAAAGGCAGAAAAGGCGGCTTTACTCTGGTGGAGCTGATCGTTGTCATTGCCATACTCGCCATCCTGGCCGGCGTCGGCACGGTAGCCTATTCCGGCTACGTCAAGCGGGCCAACCAGGCCGCCGACGAGGCCCTGATCAGCGAGATCAAGTACGCCCTGATCCTGGGCGTCCAGGCTGGGAACTTCCCGGAGGGCGATCTGGGCCTGGTGGTGGTGAGCACTGGCGGCACCGAGGCCAAGGAGACCGCGGCAGAAGGAGCGCCCGTGGCCCAAATGATGGAGGACGCCTTTGGCGCAGACTGGGAGGACGCTCTGAAGCTCAAAACCGATATGACCGGCGGGAGCTATGCCGATTACGCGGCTATGGTGAACAGCGTGACAGGGGCAAATGCGGAGTTCCAGGGCTATAACAGCTCAGTGGCAGGTTCCACATTCTATCCCTCTGCTAATACCGATGACACCGGCGCACTCATGAGCGAGGTCACGGATGTGGTGGAGAGCTTTTCCACCGCTTTGGGCACAAAAAATATCGCCAACGCCATGAAAAATCTTTGGGGAAATTCCTTCGAGGACTCGTTGCGTGAAAGCGGCATTGCCATTGACAGTTTTGTCGAGGGCGACGAGGTCCAGGCGGCTAACCTGACTGTCTGGGCGGCGGCCAGCTCCGTTACAAATGTGGAGCCGGGCACCCGGGCAGGCTGGATCAGTACATGGAACAATCCAGCGGGAACCTTTTCACTGGATCAAAGCAGCATTTCTGAGGGAGGCTCCATCGCGTCGGTGGTGCTGGCTTATGCCCGTCTGAACGCCATTGCAAAGTATATGGATCAGTATGCTGGGTCCACAGATTGTACAGAAGTGTATCAGGACGAGCTGGCGGGCTTAAGGGAAGCAGAAAACACAATAGATTATTTCAATAAGCTGTCAGCTATTGAGGAAGCGCTCAAAAGTCAATGTTCACCGAGAACGTGGAATTCCTACTGGGCAATTCCGGAAGGTGGAAAGAGCCAGGCGCAGCTGGACGCGGAGGCGTTCATCGCCACCATGGCGGCGCTGAACAGTCTGGAGGGCGACTATGTCACCCAGGACAATTTGGACAGCTTTAAGGATGCGGGCTTCTTTGGAGACGAGGCTATCGCCTCGAAGCTGTCCTACTTCGTGACGGCCTGCTCCAATGCCGACCTCCTGGAGGGAGTGAGCGGCGGCTACGTCATCTTTGTGGGCGTGGGCCCGGACGGTCAGGCCGTTATCTCCTGATACGTGCGCAAAAGCCCCGTTTTTCGCGTTCGCCGCGAAAAACGGGGCTTTTCCATCTTCAGGCCGCCGGGGCGGGCCGAAATTTCTGTTGAAGAAGCCGCCGCCCGGTGGTACCATGAATCCAACGGAAAGGGGGGACGGACGATGAAAAGGGTATGGGCCCTTTTGGCGGCGGCGGTCCTGGCAGCCGGCCTGACCGGGTGTATCCAGGCCCCGGCAGAGCTTATGGAG
>JBJEYO010000132.1:0-1650 GCA_051886935.1 Candidatus Enterenecus sp.
AACTTGCCGGAGCCGTCGGGCTCGTCGCCGCCGGAGAAGCCGCCGGGGATGAAGATCACCTGGCTCTCCCGCACCAGGGCCGCGAATTCCTCCACGGAACGGGCGATGCCGGAGGCGGTCAGATTGTTCAGCACATAGATTTTCGGCTCCATGCCCGCCCGGGCCATGGCCTTGGCCGTGTCGTACTCGCAGTTGGTGCCGGGGAACACGGGGATCAGCCCCTGGGGCCTGGCGCACTTCACATAGGGTGCAGGCCAGGACCGGGCTTCGTGGGTGTAGGCCACGGGAATGTCCTTCGTCTCGGCGGCGTGGGTCGGATAGACCGGCTCCAGCTTCCCCTCGTAGGCGTCCAGCAGCCGGTCCAGGGACACGGACTGGCCGTTCCAGCTCAGATGCCGTGCGGCGGTGGTCCGGCCCAGGGTCACGCCCAGGTTCAGGTCCTCCGTCAGCTCCAGGATGAAGGAGCCGTAGGCGTGGCCGAACAGGTCGTGCAGGGTCACGGCTTCGTCAAAGGCAAAGCCCACATCGTTGCCGAAGGCCATTTTCATGATTGCCTCGGCCACGCCGCCGTAGGCGGGCGTCCAGGCCGCGCAGGCCTTGCGGTCGGCCAGCAGTTCATGGACCTGCCGGTACAGGGCTTTCAGGCTCTCCGGCTCCGGCAGGCCGGTCTCCAAGTAGTCTGGCCGCAGCCAGACCACTTTATGCTCCGGGGCCTTGAACTCAGGGCTGGTGACCTCCCCGGTGCTGCCGGTGGTGACGGCGAAGGAGACCAGGGTGGGCGGCACGTCCAGGTCCTCGAAGGAGCCGGACATGGAGTCCTTGCCGCCGATGGCCGCCGCTTCCAGATCCAGCTGGGCGGCGTAAGCGCCCAGCAAGGCCGCCATGGGCTTGCCCCAGCGCTTGGGGTCCCGGCCGGGCTTTTCAAAGTACTCCTGGAAGGTCAGGTAGACGTCCTCGAAGGACGCGCCGGAGGCGATCAGCTTGGAGATGGATTCCACCACCGCCAGGTAGGCCCCGTGGTAGGGGCTCTTTTCGGAGATCATGGGGTTGTAGCCCCAGGCCATGTAGGAGCAGCAGCCGGTGTCGCCCTGTTCCACAGAGATCTTCTGGACCATGGCCTGAATGGGGGTCCGCTGCTGCCGTCCGCCGAAGGGCATCAGGACGGTGCCTGCGCCGATGGTGGAGTCGAACCGCTCGGACAGGCCCTGCTTGGAGCAGACGTTCAGGTCCGCGGCCAGATTCAGATAGCCCTGTTCAAAACCGGCGGGGACTTCCGGGGCGTAGGCCTCCGGCTTGGCAACGGCCACGTTCATGTGCTTCTCCGCGCCGTTGGAGTTCAGGAATTCCCGGGAGATATCCACAATGGTGTTCCCGTTCCAGGTCATGGTCAGCCGGGGATCGGCCTTCACCGAGGCCACCACCGTGGCCTCCAGGTTTTCGGAGGCGGCCAGGGTCAGGAACGTGTCCACGTCCTCCGGGGCCACGACCACGGCCATGCGCTCCTGGGACTCGCTGATGGCAAGCTCCGTGCCGTCCAGGCCGTCGTATTTCTTGGGAACCTTGTTGAGGTCGATATCCAGGCCGTCGGCCAGCTCGCCGATGGCCACAGACACGCCGCCCGCGCCGAAGTCGTTGCAGCGCTTGATGAGC
>JBJEYO010000133.1:0-8233 GCA_051886935.1 Candidatus Enterenecus sp.
TTTTTGCGCTCATGCCTGGCCGCTGTCCGCGGGGAGGTCCTTCAGGGTGACGGAGAAGCGGATGATGTCCGGCGGCAGAGCCTCCGCCCGGACGGAGCCCCGGTGGGCCTGGGCGATGCTCCGGGCGATGGACAGGCCGATCCCGAAGCCGCCGGCCGTGCCCGAGCGGGATTTGTCCCCCCGGTAAAAGCGGTCGAACAGCTTCTCGGTTTCGGCGGGGTCCAGCCCGGCGCAGGGGTTGCTGACCTGCAGGAGCAGTGTGCTTTTCCGCTTGCTCAGGCACAGGGAGATGTCCCCGCCGGGCGCGGTGTATTTCACCGCGTTGTCCAGCAGGATGGAGACCAGCTGGCGCACCGCGTACTCGTCCCCGTGGCAGGTGAGGTCGGGGGGAATGCTCAGGCACAGGGCGTGGCCCTGCACCTCGGCGCAGTCCCGGAAGGACTCCGCCGTCTCCTCCACGGCGGCGCTGGCGCTGAACTGGCTGACGTGGAGCGGGGGATGCTCCTCGTCCAGCCGGGAGAGGGTCACCAAGTCGTTTACCAGGGCGGCCAGCTTGTCGGTCTGGCCCTGGATCTTTTCGGTCCACTTGTTCTTCCCGGTGTCCATCTCCAGCACCTTCAGGCTGGTGGAGATCACGGTCAGGGGCGTTTTCAGCTCGTGGCTGGCGTCCGTGATGAACTGCTTCTGCTTTTCCATGGCCCGGACCGTGGGGGCGATGGCCCGCCCGGAGAAGAAGAACACCAGGACAAAGACCAGCATGAGGCAGCAGAGGATGACCAGCAGGGAGACCCCCGCGAAGGAGCGGAGCGTGTGGATCTGGTCATAGCAGTCCAGGAAGATGGCCATGTATCTGTCCGGCGAACTCTGCACCACATAGAACTTGTAGTTGCCGGTAAAGCCGAAGCCCTCGCCGTGGCTTTGGGCGATCTGCAGGTAGGCGTCGGCGTCATCCTGGGTGACCGCCACGATATGCTCCAGGTTGGCGCCGATCAGAAGGCCGTCCCCGGTGTAGCGCAGCACGAAATACCGGGTGGAGTAGGGGGCCTCGGCGTTGAAGCGGCCCTTGCGGGGATCACCGGGCTTGAGACCGCCCGGGGACTGGGGGACGGTGCCCTCGTTCTCGTAGATCAGCTCCAGTGTCTCCTTCATGCGGTTGTTTGTGGAGATGAAGCTGATCACATTGATGGAGGCGCCCATCAGCAGCATGACAAGGGCCACGGACAGCATGGCGGCGGCGATGAATTTTCGGCGCAGTTTATGAATCATGTCCATCCTCCAGGGAATATCCCAGGCCCCGGCTGACCCGGATGACCGCCCGGGAGCCGATGGTCTTCATTTTCTTTCTCAGGTTGGAGATGTTGACCCAGACCACGTTGATCTCGGACTCGGAATCCCAGCCCCAGATGTGCTCCATGATGCGCTCGGTGGAGAAGATGGTCCTGGGCGCGCGCATGAACAGCTCCATGACCTGATATTCCTTGGCGCTGAGCCTGGCCCGGTTTTCGCCGCAGCAGAGCTGGCCGGAGCCGCTGTCCAGCCGCAGATTCCCGAAGGAGAGCACCGCCGGATTGTAGCCCGCGCCGCTGCGCCGCACCAGGGCCCGCACACGGGCGAGCAGCTCGTCCGGCGCGAAGGGCTTGGGCAGGTAGTCGTCCGCCCCGGTGTCAAAGCCCAGGATGCGGTCGCTCTTTTCCGCCTTGGCGGTCAGCATCATGACCGGGGCGGTGATCCCGCTCCGGCGCAGCTTCTCCAGGACCTGAATCCCGTCCAGCTTTGGCATCATCACATCCAGGATGACGGCGTCATAGGTCCCTGTACGGGCGTATTCATAGGCGTCGGCCCCGTCGTGGATGGTGTCCACCGCGAACTGGTTCCGCTCCAGAAAGACGGTCAGGGCCTCCGCCAGGTCCAGATCATCCTCCGCGATCAAAATACGCATACCCATCACCAAACCCATAGCAGTTTCTATTATTATAAGGCAGGAACCCGTGAAACGCAATGCTCACCGGTTCCTGCCGTTCTGAATCAGAGGGCCTCTTTGGAGGAAACCCTTCCGCACACGATATTCAGGTTGCCGTTCCGGCAGCGCAGCTCATCCAGAAACTCCTTGGGGATGGGCTCGGACTTGAGCACGACGCGGTACTGCAGCTCATACAGCGTGCCCATGTTGGAGGTCTTGACCCGCTCCAGATGGGCCGAGCGGGTGTACTTCTGAAAGAGGTCATCGAACAGGCCGTCATAGTCCAGGGTCTCGGGTATGGTGATCTTCAGCTCCCGCTCGTGCTCGCTGCCGCCGCCGAAGCGCAGGGCGGAGAGGGCCAGCATGAACAGGGCCATGACGAGGAAGAACAGAAGGGCCAGGACCACATAGCCCATGCCGGTGGCCAGGCCCACGGCCATGGCCAGGAAGATCATGCCGATCTCCCGGGCGGTGCCGGGGGCGGAGCGGAAGCGGACCAGGCTGAAGGCGCCGGCCACCGCCACGCCCGCGCCGATGTTGCCGTTGACCAGCATGATGACCACCTGCACGGCGGCGGGCAGCATGGCCAGGGTGACCACAAAGCTCTGGGTATAGCGGCTTCTGAACATGCACAGCAGGGCGCAGCCCAGCCCGAGGGCCAGGGAGACTGCCGTACACAGGGCAAACACCGGGACGGTGATCTGAGAATCAATGACGGAACTAAGCACTGGCAAGCGTCTCCTTTCCTGATTGGGGCGTGGTGAGCGGGGGTGCCGCCTCCGGGCGGGAGGCGGCGGCCGCCGGGAACGCGCGCTCCAGCAGATGTTCCCGGAAGCAGGTGCCGTATTTGGAGAAGGATGTGGGGAAAACACCCAGCTGGCTGAGCAGGCGGCTCAGCCACAGGGGGGCCGTCCCCGGGATCTTGATCTCCATCAGAATGCGGTCGGCGGGCAGGAGGAGCTCCCCGTGGTCCCCCTTCCGCAGATCCAGGTCATAGTCCCGCCAGCGCAGGTTGGTGTCGAAAGTCACCCGCAGCTCCCCGTTGTCCAGACCGGCCAGGGCGGTGCGGTCGTAGGCGATGAACACTTTTGGTTTGGGCCGGTGTAAGCTCAGAAACCAGTCGATCTCACGGCAGATCTGGTCGCCCTGCTGGGGGCAGGGGCCGCCCTCCAGGTAGCGGACCGCCTGGGCGCAGGGCATGACCGCCCGGCGCTTGTAGACCACATGGTCGAACTTCTTCTTCAGCTCCACGAACACCTCCTGCCCGTCGGAGGGGACGCCGTAGCTGCGCAGGCGCAGCTTTTCCTTGTAGACCGGCTTTTCCAGGGAGGCCCGGATCAGCGCGAAGCTGTCCGTGTCGTAATAGAGGCTGCAGATGGTGTACTGCCCGTATTCGTCCGCTTTCATATAGGGCCCCATGCCGACGAGCAGGGCCTGGTATTGGGCCGGATTTAGGAGATATTTCTTCTCCACCCGCTGAAAGCTCTGCTGAATCTGCTTGCCCATGGGCAGACCCCCTTTCCTTGTTCTGCCCCTATCATGGGGGTCCATCCTAAAGGAAACTTAAAGAACAGGTAAAAAACAAGCAAATATTTTGTTCCCGGCCCGGTTCTTTAATTTTGCTTTAGGTTTCCGGGGTTAAATGGGATCATAGGCGGCAAGCCTGCCTTAAATGCCAAGTAAGAAGGAGTTCTTTTGATGAAACTCAGAAAATGGCCGGCGCTGGCGCTGGCAGCCGCGATGATCCTCGGTCTGCTGTCCGGGTGCGGAGACAAGACCGGCGGCACGGAGACCGGCGGTGTGCCGTCCGCCCCGGTTTCGTCCGCCTCGTCCGCCCCGTCGCTTGTCCCCTCCGGTGAACCGGCCGACCCCGCCGGAGAGACGGAGACCCGCGACCCGGCTGAGGCTGACCTGACGGGCGCGGCAGAGATCCTGCTGAGCGGAAGCACCGCCCAGATCAGCGGCAGCGGAGCCAGCGAGGAAAAGGGCGTCATCACCATCACTGCCGGCGGCACCTATGTGCTCAGCGGCACGCTGGAGGACGGCTGCGTCATCGTGGACGCCAAGGGCAAGGACGTGACACTGGTGCTGAACGGGGCGGACATCACCTGCTCCAACGGCTGCCCCCTCTACATTTACAACGCCCAGTCCGCCGTGGTCCATGTGATGGAGGGAACCCAAAACAGCCTGACCGACGGCGGGGCGTACACGCTGGACTCGAAATATTACTCGGCCGCCGACGAGGAGCCCAACGCCTGCCTTTACAGCAAGGACGACCTGATCCTCCAGGGCGCCGGCGCGCTGGAGGTCAACGCCAACTATGACAACGGCGTCACAAGCAGGGACACGCTGGAGATCTATGACGTGACCCTGAGCGTCCGGGCGGCCAACCACGGTATCAACGGCAAGGATTCCAACACCATCGACAGCGCGAAGATCACCGTCACCTGCGGCGGCGACGCCATCCGCTCCACCAACGACAGCGACGGGACCCTGGGCTGGATCAGCATATCCAATTCCGACCTGGACCTGACCGCCGGAGAGGACGGCGTTCAGGCGGAGACCACCGTCAGCATCAGCGGTGGCAGTTACCGCGTCACCTCCGGCGGCGGCAGCGGGGCCAGGCTGGCCAGCGATGCCAGCGCCAAGGGCGTCAAGGCGGGTACCGACCTGACGCTGACCGGCGGCACCTTCCTGATGGACTGCGCCGACGACGCCTTCCACACCAACGGCAGCCTGACCGTGTCCGGCGGCGTCTATACCGTGTCCACCGGGGACGACGCATTCCACGCCGACGAGACGCTGACCGTCAGCGGCGGCGAGATCAATGTGCTGACCTCCTATGAGGGCCTGGAGGGCTCCGATGTGACCTTCTCCGGCGGCACGGCGCGGATCGTGGCCTCCGATGACGGCGTAAACGCCGCCGGGGGCATGGACGCCAGCGGCTTCGGCGGCCGGGGCGGCATGGGCGGCCCCTTCGGTACAGGCGGCGGAGCGCACACCCTGACCGTGTCCGGCGGTACCCTCATTGTGGACGCGGGCGGGGACGGCCTGGACTCCAACGGCTCCATCACCATGACCGGCGGCACCGTGATCGTCAGCTCCGCCGGCGCGGGGGACAGCGCCGTGGACTGCGACAGCGGAGCTGAGGTGACCGGCGGCACCCTGTGGGCGGCCAGCTTCGGTACCATGATGACCCAGGCGCCCGGCAGCGGGGGCCAGTGCGTCCTCTCCCTGAGCTTCGGCCAGACCCTGGCCGCGGGGACCTGGGTGGAGATCAGCGGAGAAGGGGAGAGCTTTGCCTTCCAGACGCCCATCGGCACCGGAAACCTGGTGTTCAGCTCCCCTGAGCTGGTGCTGGGCGGCGAGTACACCGTCTCCTGCGGCGGAACCTATGACGGCGCCGTGACCGACCATGTGGGCTCCGGCGGCACCTGCTCCGGCGGCACCGAGCTGGCCGTGGTGACCCTGTCCGGCTATGTGACCAGCTGGGGCAGCCAGGGCGGCACCGGCTTCGGCGGCCGCGGCGGGATGCAGGGCGGAAAGATGCGGTGAGACAGGGACCGGCGGCGGACCGCCGGACAGCAAAAACCGGAAGGCCGTGGGGCCTTCCGGTTTCTTTATCCCCTCAAATACTCCGGCGGGCGGTACTGGAGGGCCTCCGCCAGGTGGTGGGCCTGGATGTCCTCCGCACCGTCCAGGTCGGCAATGGTGCGGGCAACCCGGAGGATGCGGTCATAGCTGCGGGCGGTGAGACCCAGCTTCTCATAGGCGCCCCGGATCAGGGCCTGGCAGCTCTCGTCCAGGCGGCAGTACTGTTTCAGCTCCCTGGGCCCCATGTGGGCGTTGCAGGAGGGACCGCCGGGGCCGAACCGGGCGGTCTGGACGGCCCGGGCGGCGTTGACCCGTCGGCGGATGTCCGCCGAGGACTCGGCGGGGGCGGCGGCGCCGGACAGCTCGTCATAGTCCAGGGAGGGCACGTCCACGCAGATGTCGATGCGGTCCAGCAGAGGGCCGGACAGCCGGGACAGGTAGCGCTGGACGGCGGCGGGGGTGCAGGTGCATCGCCCGGAGGGGTGGCCGTACCAGCCGCACTTGCAGGGGTTCATGGCGCACACCAGCATGAACCGGCTGGGATAGGTCACCGAGCCGGACACCCGGGTGATCTGGGCCTGGCCGTCCTCCAGGGGCTGGCGCAGCACCTCCAGCACCTCGGGGCTGAACTCGGGCAGCTCGTCCAAAAACAGCACGCCGTTGTGGGCCAAGGAGATCTCCCCCGGCCTTAGGGTGGAGCCGCCCCCGGCCATGCCGGCGGTGGAGATGGTGTGGTGGGGGGAGCGGAAGGGCCGGCGCAGCACCATGGGCTCCTCCCGGCTGGTCAGGCCCATGACGGAGTAGATCTCCGTGCAGGACAGGGACTCCTCCCGGGTCAGGTCGGGGAGGATGGAGGGCAGGCGCTTGGCCATCATGGACTTGCCGGAGCCGGGGCTGCCCGTCATCAGAATGTGGTGCCCGCCGGCGGCGGCCACCTCCAGGGCACGCTTGGCCCCCTCCTGGCCCTTGACCTCGGAGAAGTCGGGGCAGCTCCGGTCCACATGGACGGGGACCCAGGGCTCGGCGGGGGAGATGGCCTGCTCCCCCCGCAGGTGGGCGGCCAGCTCCCGGACGGTACTGACCGGGTAGACCTCCAGCCCCTCGGCCAGGGTGGCTTCCGGGGCGTTGTCCGCGGGGACGAACAGCCGGGTGATGCCGGCGCGGCGGGCGGCCAGAGCCATGGGCAGCACGCCGCTGACCGGCCGCAGTCCTCCGGTCAGGGACAGCTCCCCCAGAAAGGCCGCGTCCTCCATGCCCCGGAGGGGCAGCTGCCCTCCGGCGGCCAGAATGCCCACCAGAATGGGCAGGTCGTACACCGTGCCCGCCTTTTTCCGGTCCGCGGGGGCCAGGTTCACCGTGATGCGAGACACGGGAAAGTCAAACCCGCTGGCCTTGACGGCGGAGCGCACCCGCTCCCGGGCCTCCTTCACGGCGGCGTCGGGCAGGCCCACCACGTCAAAGGCCGGCAATCCGCCGGACAGGGCGCACTCGGCGCTGACCGGATAGCCGGACACGCCGTGCAGACCCAGAGACCGTACCGTGCAGACCATAACAATCACCTCAAATCAAATCTATATTACCACGGAAAAAGCCCACACGCAAACCGGAATTGGAACAAACCGGATCTCAAATGAAAAATAACTGGAAAAACAGAATTGTGAAAAAATTATCGTTGCGGAAACGGACAAATCATGGTACACTATCAAAGAATGGCAAACATTATTTTCGGTGTCCGGGACACGCCTGGATATTTGCAAGGAGGAAGAGATATGGCACGCAAGTTCAAGACAATGGACGGCAACACCGCCGCCGCCCATGTTTCCTACGCATTCACCGAAGTGGCGGGCATCTATCCCATCACCCCGTCCAGCCCCATGGCGGACAATGTGGACCAGTGGGCCGCCGCCGGCCGGAAGAATATCTTCGGCCAGACCGTCAACGTGGTGGAGATGCAGTCCGAGGCCGGCGCCGCCGGCACCGTCCACGGCTCCCTGGCCGCGGGCGCCCTAACCACCACCTACACCGCTTCCCAGGGCCTGCTGCTGATGATCCCCAATATGTACAAGATCGCCGGCGAGCTGCTGCCCGGTGTGTTCCATGTGTCCGCCCGGACCGTGGCCACCCACGCCCTGAACATCTTCGGCGACCACTCCGACGTTATGGCCTGCCGTCAGACCGGCTTCGCCATGCTGTGCGAGACCAATCCCCAGGAGGTCATGGATCTGGGCGCCGTGGCCCATCTGGCCGCCATTGAGGGCCGGGTTCCCTTCCTGAACTTCTTTGACGGCTTCCGCACCTCCCACGAGCTGCAGAAGATCGCCGTATGGGACTACGACGACCTGGCCGAGATGTGCAACAAGGACGCCGTGGCCGCCTTCCGCGCCCGGGCCCTGAACCCCGACCACCCCGTCATGCGTGGCTCCCACGAGAACGGCGACATCTTCTTCCAGCACCGTGAGGCCGCCAACGCCTATTACGACGCCATCCCCGAGATCGTGGAGAAGTACATGGGCAAGGTCAACGCCAAGCTGGGCACCGACTACCAGCTGTTCAACTACTACGGCGCGCCCGACGCCGACCGGGTCATCATCGCCATGGGCTCCATCTGCGACGTGGCCGAGGAGGTCATCGACTACCTGAACGCCCACGGCGAGAAGGTGGGTCTGGTGAAGGTCCGCC
>JBJEYO010000134.1:0-8228 GCA_051886935.1 Candidatus Enterenecus sp.
TCGGAGTAGGAAGGGCCGTTGACCGTGTTGATGCCCTCCAGATTCTCCGCCACCACATGGCCGTAGGGGTCCATGCAGAAGGTGCGAACCTGGTCGCCGTACTGCTTGGTGCGGTAGACCAGCTTGGACTCGTACACCACATCGGTGATGTGCTCAAACACGGTGGCGGGCAGCTCTACCCGCACGCCGATGTCCACCTGGTTGTTGATCAGCTCCAGCCCTAGGCCCTTGCACTGGTTGGCGAACCACTCCGCCCCGGAGCGGCCCGGCCCGGCGATGAGGTAGGGAGCGGTGTAGGTCTCCCCGCCCTCGGTGACCAGGGCATAGCCGCCGTCACAGGTTCTGATCTCGGCCACGGCGGTGTTGAACAGGAAGGTGTGCTTGTCCCGGATGGCCTCGTAGATGCTGGTGAGGATCTTCAGATTGTTCTCCGTGCCCAGGTGCTTGCACCGGGCCTGGAGCAGGTGCAGGTCGTACTCCAGGGCCTTCTTCTCCAGGGCTTTCGCTTCGGGGGTGGAGGTGGAGTACACCTCAGTGGTGGCCCCGTGCTTCACGTTGAGGGCGTCCACATAGTCGATGAGGTCCATGACCTCCCCCTCGTCCAGAAAATCGGTGAGCCAGCCGCCGAAGGCGGTGGTGAAGTTGAACTTGCCGTCGGAGAAGGCCCCCGCGCCGCCGAAGCCGCACATGGTGTCGCACACCTTGCAGTGGACGCAGCTCTTCACCTTGCCCGCCACAATGGGACAGCTGCGGTGGTAGATGTCCGCCCCCTGGTCCACCACCAGCACTTTGGCGGAGGGGCACTTCAGGGCCAGCTCATAGGCGGCGTAGATGCCCGCCTCGCCGGTGCCCAGGATCATCACGTCATAGTTGTTGTTCATGGGAAAACCTCCTCATTATCATTCCTTCACCGGGCCCAGATACCAGCCCGTGACCCCGTCCTTCTTCACCAGGCAGCCCCTGCTGCACCGCCGCACCAGCTTCAGCCGGTCCCCGGCGGACACAGGCAGCAGGTAGTCGGTGGAGTCCTCGCAGTGGATGCGGCCGTCGGAGCGGCGGGGATAGATATATTCTTTCAGAATCCACAGTTCGCGTCCGGTGGACAGGTGGCGGCACAGGCACACGTCCCCCTCCTCCCGCAGCACCTCCACGGCACTGTCGCTCCAGCGGATGTTCAGCGGGTCCATCGAGGGGGCCTGGTCCGCCAGGGCCGTCACAGCGGGCAGTCCGTCATAGGCCACATAGTCCAGGTCATCCCCCTCGATGTCCGGGATGATCAGGGCGTTGAGCTGCCCGTCCACCTTCAGCACGCAGCCGCCGTCAATGGACACGATGCGGCGCTCCCGCTCGATGAGGGGCCGGGCGGCGGGAATGTGGGGGTCGTACAGGGTCACGGGCCAGTGGCCCACCACCACCCACTTGCTGAAGCTGAGGCCCTGGCCCAGAAAATCGTCGTTCTTCATGCAGGGGTAGGCCTCCAGCTCCTCCAGCCGGTCCTCCCGGGGGATGCCGCCGTGGACGAAGATGAACCTGCCCGCCTCCAGGATGTGGGGCATGGTGAACAAAAACTCGGTCTCCCGGGGGAAGTGCTGCCGGATGGCCTGCCGCAGGGCGGGCAGATCCTCCTCCCCCCTGAGGGCCATGCCCAGCTCCGCCCCCAGCTGGGCGATCAGGGACCGCTCTCCCCAGAACCGGAACACCGGCCACAGCCTGCCGTCCACCCCCGGCGCCCCCTCCAGGAAGGCCCGGTCGATGTGGTCGCAGTTGCCGCACAGGGGGTAGACGGTGTGGGTCTGCTGCAGCTCCATCACATAGCGCAGCACTCCAAGGCTCTCCCGCCCCTTTTCCAGCAGGTCGCCCACCAGCACCAGCACATCGGCGGGGGAGAAGCCCGCCTTGTCCAGCACGCCCTTCAGGAAGGGCAGGTTGCCATGGATGTCGCTGACCGCCAGCACACGCCGTCCCGGCTCGATATAAGGTCTGATCACAGTGGCAGGACGGCTCACCGGCGCCCCTCCTCTCCGCATGATAGGACCAGTATACCACACTTTTCGCCGCTTGAGAAGCATAAGTCAGCCGGTTCCCGGCCTGTCCCCGCCTCAAAGACAAAAGTCCTTTTTTCCCGCCCCTGAAACACAAAAATATATTTACTTTAGAGGTACAATCTGTTAAAATGAACGTTGCGAAACTTCGTCATTTCAAAATTGGGAGGGCGAAACATGCCAAAAGTTAGCAACAAGGAGCGCAGCATGGCACTCTACGAGACCATTCTGCAGCTCAAGGATCTGGACGAGTGCTGTGCCTTTTTCGACGATCTGTGTACCGTGGGCGAGCTGAGAGCCATGGAGCAGCGCTTTGATGTGGCCCTGCTGCTGAACGAGGGTCTGGTCTACACCGAGATTCTGGAAAAGACCGGCGCCAGCTCCGCCACCATCAGCCGGGTCAACCGCATCTTCTCCTTCGGCTCCGGCGGCTTCCAGCGGATGATCGAGCGCAGGAAGAAGCAGAAGCAGGAGAACGCAAACGCCACCTGAAACGGAATCCAAAAAAGCGGTGAGCCCTGATGCAAGGCTCACCGCTTTTTGCAGACCGGGCGCTTCCCGGCAGTCCTGTCCCTGAAAAAACACACGATCTCAGAGGTGTTGTTATGCAGTTGAGCTTTTCCCAGGTCCTATCCAACCTGCTGGGCCTGTTTCTACTGATCCTGACGGGGTACGCGGCGGCACGCCTGCGCATCCTGCCGGCCGGCATCTCGGCCCCGCTGTCCTCCTTTCTCCTGAAGATAGCTGTGCCCTGCACCGTGTTTCTGTCCCTCCTGCGGCCCTACGACCCGGCGTTCCTGACGGACATGCTGACCGTCCTGGTCCTGGCGCTGTTCATTCTGCTGTCCGGCTACTTCCTCTCCCGGCTGCTGGCCCGGCTCTGCGGGGTGCGGCAGGGCCGACGGGGAATCTGGGCCTTCGGCGCCGCCTTCTCCAATTTCGGCTTCATGGGCTTTCCCATCGTCCTGGCCCTGTTTGGAGAGGACGGACTGGCCCTGGCCGCCATCTTCGGTCTGGCCACAAACCTGCTGGTCTACTCCCTGGGCGCCTGGGGCATCCGCAGCGACGCCGGTGCCGGGCAGGCATCTGGGAAAAAGGTGAAGTGGACCTCCGTGCTGCTCTCCCCCATCAACTTCGGCACTCTGCTGGGCCTGGTTTTTTACTTTGCCCGCTGGTCCCTGCCCACCCCCATTCTGACCCCCGTCACCCATCTGGGCAACCTGACCACCCCTCTCTCCATGATCATCATCGGCATCGACATATCCCGCACCAGGGTGCGGGACACCCTGCGGGACCGGGACGCCCTGACCGCCTCCGCCGCCCGCCTGGTGGTCATGCCCTTGTATACCTTCGCGGTGCTCAAGGCGGCCAACCTTCTGTTCCCCTTCTCCGATCCGCTGATTTTCGGGGTCGTGTTCCTGCTGTGCGCCATGCCCGCGGCGGCGGTGACCGCCATTCTGGCGGAGGATTACGGCATCAATCAGGAGCTTGGCTCCAGGATCGTGTTCCTGTCCAGCCTGTTTTCCATCCTGACCCTCCCCATCATGACCCTGCTCATATAGACGCGCAAAAAAGCGGTGGGTCCCACTCCGGGACTCACCGTTTTTTTCAGGCCGCTCTATTCCATTACGGGCTGCCAGTCCTCCATGCCGTGGAAGGGGTCACCCCAGGTGGGGGACAGGCCGCCCACCACGCCCCACCGCACCAGCAGGGAGCTTCGGGTGAAGCACAGGGGCGCCGCCGGCGCCTCCTGAACAAAGAGGGCCCACAGCTCCGCCGCCGCCTGCCGGCGGCCCTCCCCGGCGGACACCCGCCGGGCCGCCAGGGCCGCGGACAGCTCCTCGGAGGCGTAGCCGCCGTAGTTCAGCCCGCCGGTCAGCAGCTCGGTCACATCAAAATCGGCGGTGAGCCGCACCTCGCCCAGGTACAGGTCAAACTGCCCCGCCTCCAGGGCCGCCAGGTAGTTCTGCCAGGGCAGCTTGCTGACCGTCACCGTCACCCCCAGCTCCGCCAGGGAATCGGCCAGCAGCTCCGCCACGGCCACCCGCCGGGTGTTGTCGCTGTTCACCAGCAGGGTCAGGGTCAGGGCCGTCCGCCCGCTGTACAGCAGGCCGTCCTCCTTCAGGACATAGCCCGCCTGGGCCAGCAGCTCCGCCGCGGCCCCCATGTCATAGCTCAGCGCTGCCGCCGCGCCGCCGTCGTACTCCTCATGGAGGGGGGAGACGGGCAGGGCGGCCTCATCGGCGTGGCCCGACAGCAGGTTTTTCACCACCCGGGCCCGGTCAAAGGCCCGGGACAGGGCCTGCCGCACCAGCGGGGAGGCGCAGGGCCCGCCGGAGGCCCGGAAGCCCACATAGAGCAGCTCCGGCGTGGGATAGTCCCAGGCCTCATAGGCGCAGGAGTAGCCCAGGGCGTAGGCGGAGGAAAAGTCCGTGGTCACCGCGGTGACGGCGCCGCTGTCAAAGGCGGCGATCCTCGCGTCCGTCCCGGCGGCGGGACAGAGGGCGATGGTGTCATAGGGCAGCGCGCCGTCATAGTAAGGATTGGCCGTCAGGGACAGCCCGTCCCCATCCTGTGTAAAGCGGTAGCGCCCGGTGCCCAGGGGAAGGCCGTCCTCCCCTTCCAGTACCACCGGGATGTCCAGCAGGGCAGGCAGAGCTCCGTTGGGGGCGCTCAGGGTGATGACCACCGCCCCCTCCGCCGCCCGCACGGAGACGATCTGGCTCAGCCTGCCCCCGTACAGGGCGCTGTTCCTGGCCCGGTTCAGCGACGCGGCCGCGTGGCCGGCGGTCAGAGGAGTGCCGTCGGAGAAGCACAGGCCGTCCCGCACCGGGATGGTCCAGGTCAGGCCGTCCTCGCTGACAGTGGCCTCCCCGGCCAGCACCGGCTGGGGCTCAAATTGCCCGTCCAGCTCATACAGGCCCTGAAAGACCAGGGTGGACAGGGCCAGGTTGACCTGGCTGTCCCCGGCGATGGGGTCCAGCCCGGCGTTGGGGTCATAGGCCAGAGAGAAGGCCCGGGCCCGGGCGGGCGCCTGGCTGGGGCTTTCCGTGGGGGCGGGCGTTTCCGTGGGAATCTCCCCGCCGCAGGCGCACAGGGCCAGGGCCAGGGCTCCGGCCAGCAGCAGCGCCGTCCCCCGCCTCATAGCAGCTGGATAACGGCGGCCATGGAGCCCCGGTTGGTGCCCATCTTCCGGTGGCTCCAGTATTTGTCCGGCAGGCAGCAGGTGCAGTCGCCGCTGACGGCGATGTGCTCGGCCTTCAGGCCCGCCTGCTCCAGCCGCTTGGCGTTGATGCCCTTCAGGTCCACGGCGTACTTTCCGTTCTCCTTGATCTGGATGAACTGCAGCGCCGGGGTGGACACCGCCGCCATCATGGCGTTGGGCACATCCTCGTGGGTCTCAAAGCAGTCGGCGCCGATACCGGGGCCGATGGCGGCCAGAATATCCTCCGGCCGGCTGCCGTACACCTCGGTCATGCGCTCCACCGCCCGGGTGACGATTCCGGCGGCGGTGCCCCGCCAGCCGGCGTGGACGGCGGCCACCGCCCGGCGCACCGGGTCGTAGAGCAGCACGGGCAGGCAGTCGGCGCTGAACACCATCAGGGCCACGCCGGGGGCGGCGGTCATCAGGCCGTCGGCCTCGTACTCCACCCGCTCGTAGGGGTCGGACTTCCAGTCGGCGGAGGTCACCACCCGCACCGTGTCCTTGTGGACCTGGTTGGTCATGGCCAGCTTGCCGCCCTCGGCGCCCACAGCGGCCAGGAAGCGGCGGTAATTCTCCCGCACGTGGTCGGGGTCATCCCCCCGGCTGACCCCCAGGTTCAGGCTGGCCCACATCCCCTGGGACACACCGCCCTGACGGGTGGAAAAGCCGTGGGCCACGCCCCCGGCGGCGTCTATGCCGTCGGCGGCCAGAAAGGGAACTCCTTGGTTGATTTTTTCGATGATTTCCATAAGCACTCCTTATGCGAAAGGCCGATGGGACAGGTACAACAGATCATATGCGCCGAACTCAGAGGAATGACCGCCGTTACTGAATATCCTTATGATACTCCGCGCAGGTGCATTTCTTCCACTTTAATCCTGAGCCGCAGGGGCAGGGGTCGTTGCGGCCGATCTTGGCGGTCTTCTTCACCGGCTGCTTCTTCACGGTGCCGTCGGCGCCGCCGGACTCGCCGGTGATCTTGGCCACCCGCTCCCGGCGGATCTCCTCGTTGCTCTTGAGCCGGACGGTGAACAGCCGGCGGACAGTCTCCTCCTTGATGGCGGAAACCATGCCGTCGAACATCTCGGAGCCCTCCCGTTTGTACTCCTCCACGGGATTGACCTGGCCGTAGGCCCGCAGGCCGATGCCCTGGCGCAGCTCCTGCATGGCGTCAATGTGGTCCATCCAGAACTCGTCCACCACCCGCAGCAGGATGACCCGCTCCAGTTCCCGCATGGCGGGCTTACCGTCCCCCATCAGGGGGGCCATGGCGGTGTCGATGGCCGCCTCCCGCTTGGCGTAGTTGGCCTTGGCCAGCTCCACCAGCTCTTCAGTCAGCTCGTCCACATCGGTGACAGGCGCCTTCTTCTGCAGCTCCAGCAGCTGCCCCGGCGTGAACACGGAGCCAGCCAGATGGCCCACGGCCTGCTTGAAGCTCTCCTCGTCCAGACGGCCCTGCTCCCCGGCGTGGCCCCGCAGCACATCCACCGTGGACACCAGCATATTCTCCACCGAGGCCTGGATGTCCTCGCCGTCCAGCACCTGGCGGCGCTGCTTGTAGATGACCTCGCGCTGGGTGTTCATCACATCGTCGTACTCCAGCACCGTCTTACGGACCTGGAAGTTGCGGGACTCCACCCGCTTCTGGGCGGACTCGATGGCGTTGGACAGCATCTTCTGGTCCAGGGGGGTGTCCTCGTCCACGCCCAGGCTCTCCATCATGCCCTGCACCCGCTCGGAGCCGAACAGCCGCAGGATGTCGTCCTCCAGGGACAGGAAGAAGCGGCTCTCGCCCGGGTCGCCCTGACGGCCGGCACGGCCGCGGAGCTGATTGTCGATGCGGCGGGACTCGTGGCGCTCGGTGCCCAGGATATACAGGCCGCCGGCGGCCCGGACCTGCTCGGCCTCGGCACGGATCTCCTCCTTGAACCTGGCCTCGGTCTCGGCAAAAGCCTTCCGGGCGGCCAGAATCTCCTCGTTGTCGGTCTCGGCGTGGCCGGTGGCCTCCGCCAGCAGCTCATCGCTCATGCCGCCCTTGCGCAGCTCCGCCTTGGCCATGAACTCGGCGTTGCCGCCCAGCATGATGTCGGTGCCGCGGCCGGCCATGTTGGTGGCCACGGTGACCGCCCCCAGCTTGCCGGCCTGGGCCACGATCTCGGCCTCTTTCTCATGGTGCTTGGCGTTGAGCACGTTGTGCTTGATGCCCGCCCGGGTCAGCATCTTGCTGACCAGCTCGGACACCTCGATGGACACGGTACCCACCAGCACGGGCTGGCCCTTGGCGTGGCACTCCTTGATCTGCTCCACCACGGCGCGGTACTTGCCCGCCTGGGTCTTGTACACCACATCGGGCTGGTCCTTCCGGATCAGGGGCCGGTTGGTGGGGATCTCGATGATGTCCAGGGCGTAGATCTGGCCGAACTCCTCCTCCTCGGTCATGGCGGTGCCGGTCATGCCGGACAGCTTGTCATACAGGCGGAAGTAGTTCTGGAAGGTGATGGTGGCCAGGGTCTTGGACTCCCGGGCCACGGTGACGTGCTCCTTGGCCTCGATGGCCTGATGCAGGCCCTCGTTGTACCGGCGGCCGTACATCAGGCGGCCGGTGAACTCGTCCACGATGATGACCTCGCCGTCCTTCACCACATAGTCGATGTCCCGCTTCATGACGCCCCGGGCCTTCAGGGCCTGGTTGATGTGGTGGGACAGGGTGGAGTTCTCCGGGTCGGACAGGTTCTCGATGTTGAAGCTCTGCTCCGCCTTGGCCACGCCCTGGGCGGTGAGGGTGGCGGTGCGGGCCTTCTCGTCCACGATGTAGTCGGCGTCGATGTTCTCCGCCTCTTCCTCCTTCTCGTCCACGCTGGCCACCCGGCGGCACTTCAGCCGGGCCACGAAGTTGTCCGCCAGCTGGTAGAGCTGAGTGGACTGCTCCCCCTGGCCGGAGATGATGAGGGGGGTGCGGGCCTCGTCGATGAGGATGGAGT
>JBJEYO010000135.1:0-1645 GCA_051886935.1 Candidatus Enterenecus sp.
CCATCGTCAAGCTGCTGCTGAGCGCTGGCTTCAAAAACATCACCATGTGCGACCGGAAGGGCGCCATCTACGCGGGCCGGGAGGGCCTGAACTGGATCAAGGAGGAGATGGCCCAGGTTACCAATCTGGAGCGGAAGCCCGGCTCCCTGGCCGACCAGCTGGTGGGCGCGGATGTGTTCATCGGCGTGTCCGCCCCCGGCACCGTCACCACGGAGATGGTGAAGACCATGAACCGGGACGCCATCATCTTCGCCTGCGCCAACCCTACCCCGGAGATCTTCCCGGAGGATGCCAAGGCCGGCGGCGCGGCGGTGATCTCCACGGGCCGCAGCGATTTTCCCAACCAGATCAACAACGTGCTGGCCTTCCCGGGCATCTTCCGGGGCGCCTTCGATGTGCGGGCCAGCGACATCAACGAGGAGATGAAGATGGCCGCTGCGGAGGCGCTGGCCGGCCTGATCTCCGAGGATGAGCTGAACCCGGAGTACATCATTCCCAAGGCATTCGACAAGCGGGTGGGTCCCGCCGTGGCCAAGGCTGTGGCCGAGGCCGCCCGGCGTTCCGGAGTCGCCCGGATCTGAGAGGAGAGAGGAAAATATGTTTGATCCCAACACTGTAAAGCTGGGCATCGCCCCCATCGGCTGGTGCAACGACGACATGCCCGAGCTGGGCGCGGAGAACACCTTCCGCCAGACCGTCAGCGAAATGGCTCTGGCCGGCTTCACCGGCTGCGAGATTGGCAACAAGTACCCCTCCGACCCCGCGGAACTGAAAAAGCAGCTGGACCTGCGGGGTATGCGTATTGCCAGCCGCTGGTTCTCCTCCTTCCTGCTGACCCAGCCCTACGAGCAGGTCCGTCAGGAGTTCGAGCGGGAGCTGGACTTCCTGGCCGCCGTGGGCGCTGACCGCATCAATGTCAGCGAGCAGAGCTACTCCATCCAGGGCAAGTTGGACGTGGCCATCCTGGACGACAGCAACCGGCACATCATGGACGACCGGGAGTGGGACCGCCTGTGCGACGGCCTGAACGCCCTGGGCCGTGTGGCGGCCGGCCGGGGCTTCAAGCTCTGCTTCCACCACCACATGGGCACCGTGGTGCAGACCGCGGCGGAGACCGACCGCCTGATGGCCCACACCGATCCCCACTATGTGTTCCTCTGCTACGACACCGGCCACTTCACCTTTGCCGGGGAGGACCCCCTGGCCATGCTGCGGAAGTATGTGGACCGGGTGGGCCATGTCCACCTGAAAGACATGCGCCTGTCCGTGGTGGAGGAGGCCCGCAGAAACGGCTGGAGCTTCCTCCAGTCGGTGCGCAGCGGCGCCTTCACCGTCCCCGGCGACGGCGATGTGGACTTCGACCCCGTGTTCAAGCTCCTGTCCGACGCCGGCTATCAGGGCTGGCTGCTGGTGGAGGCGGAGCAGGACCCCGCCAAGGCGGACCCGCTGGAGTACGCCATGAAGGCCCGGGCCTATATCCGGGAGCACACCGGCCTGTAATTTGAATAGGAGATGATCGTCAATGGCCTATCTGGATAAGAACGCCTCCCTGAAGCCGGGGTACAACACCTATATCGACGCGGCCCGGGACGACATGGGCACCCAGATGGATGTGGGTCTGCTGATCCTGGAGCCGGGGGAGACC
>JBJEYO010000136.1:0-1628 GCA_051886935.1 Candidatus Enterenecus sp.
GACTGGCGGGCGGCGGTGTGCTGCGCCGGCACGCCGCCGGAGGATATTTTGTGGCTGGACGGGGCAAAAGGTTAAAACTTTCTTAAAGGTTTTCCGCTGGAAAAACCAATACCTCCGCCCTATAATCGTCCCCAGTGATAACGCGGGCCCTGTCTGGGTATGACAAAGGGGGTGGCCGGCCTGTGAAAAAGAAAACCAACTGGATCTGGACCGGGGTGATGGTCATCCTCCTGGCCTGGACGCTGTACTCCATCCTGCGGGAGCAGACCCCCGGCCAGGTGGCCCACGCCATCGCCTCCGCCGACTGGCGGGTGCTGCTGGCGGGCATTCCGGTGATGGCCCTGTTCATCGCCTTTGAGGCCAAGTCCACCCACTGGATTCTGCGGGCCCTGGGCTCGCCCCAGCCCTACCGAAAGTGCTATTTTTACACCTGTACCGGCTTTTTCTTCAGCACCATCACACCCTCGGCCACCGGCGGCCAGCCGGCCCAGGTCTACTATATGAGCCGGGACGGCGTGCCCGCTGCCTCCGGCACCATCGACATGCTGCTGACCACCATCGGCTACAACGGCGCGGTGGTGATCTACGGCCTTCTGGCGCTGCTGACCAGCCGCAATCTTACCGAGCAGCTGGGCGGCCGGGTGGGCTTTCTGCTGGGGGTAGGCTTCACCATCTCCCTGGCGCTGGTCGCGCTCATGTTCCTGTTCCTCTTCCGTCCCGGCCCCGCCCGGACCCTGTGCCGGGCGGCCATCCGCCTGGCGGCGCGGGTGCGGCCCGGCCTGGACCGTGGGGCGCTGGAGGAGAAGCTGGAGGCCCAGCTGGAGAAGTACCGCCTGGGCGCCGGCCTCATCCGCGGCAGCCGGGGCCTGCTGGCCCGGGTGGTGCTGATGGGCCTGGGGCAGCTGGGCTGTGTCTTCGCCGTGCCCTGCATCGTCTACCGGGCCTTCGGGCTGAGCGGCGCCTCCCTGTGGCAGGTGTTCTCCCTTCAGGTGCTGTGCACCATGGCCGTCAGCTATCTGCCCCTGCCCGGCTCCGCCGGGGCGGCGGAGCGGGTGTTCCTGCGGGGCTTCGCCGCGGTGTTCGGCGCCGGGCTGGTGGCTCCCGCCATGATCCTCAGCCGGACGGTGAGCTGCTATCTGGTGCTGGTCGGTACCGGCGTCATCACCGCCGTGGGCCACGTCAGGGGCCGCCCCACCCGGCCCGCCGCCGGGGCCGGAACGGAGGAAACACGGGAATCCAGGGCGGCGTGAGAAAAAATCCTTGCAATCGGTGAAATGTTGTGTTATGATACAACATACCTATGCGGGCCATTGCGCCCATTTGACATGAATCATACCGAAAGGATTGACCGATCATGACCACCGCTCAGATAGTTTTGTCCATCATTTACTTCATCGTGTCCCTGGCCCTCATCGCCATCGTCATGCTCCAGTCCGGCAAGAGCGCCGGCCTGTCCGGCGCCATCGGCGGCGGCGCGGACACCTTCCTGTCCAAGAACAAGGCCAAGTCCGTGGACGCCCGTCTGGCCAGGCTGACCAAGTGGGTGGCCATCGGCTTCATGGTCATCACCCTGGTGATCTGCTTCCTGGGCTGACAGGCACTCCGCCCCAACACAGAATGAACAGAAA
>JBJEYO010000137.1:0-8044 GCA_051886935.1 Candidatus Enterenecus sp.
TGCTGATCGCCGCCAGAGCAAAGAAAATGGCAATCGAAGCGGAAAAGCTCACCGGGGATAACATCTACAAGGTGCTGATCTACTTCGACAAGCTGTACGCCGTCATGAGCGAGCAGGAAAAGCGGCAGATCATGGAAGCATTGATTTCCGAAATCCAGATATATGAGGAACGCCAACCCAACGGACAGTGGCTCAAGTCCATCAAATTCAAGCTCCCGATCATTGAGGAAGATATGAGCCTGAGTTTGGACAATGATGAACACGTTGAGACGGTTGTGTTGATGTCTAAGCAGAAATAATTGACCTCTATTCACGAAAGAAGCCTTTAAGTCGAGAGGAAGACAAATATGGTTTATTTAATGAGGCATGGGCAGGATGCTCAGGACCGTTATGGCGGCTGGAGCACATATGGACTTACAGAAGAAGGAAAACGGCAAGTTCATATGGCAAAAGAGAACCTCTTGGATAAGGGTATTACAAAAATATACTCAAGTGATTTGGTCCGGGCAAAAGAAACCGCTGAAATTGTTGCAGATTATCTGTCATTGCCAGTTACATATTTACCACAATTTCGTGAATCAAATAATGGGGTTCTTGCCGGCATGTTAAAAGAGGAAGCGGGCAAGAAGTATCCAGGAGTATATTGGAATGCATTGGATTGGACTGAGCCATGGCCTGGCGGAGAAAGTCCCAAGGAATTCTATAAGCGAATTAGCGATGCCTGGCAAGCGTTTAAGGCTCAGGAAAAAGAACAGACGGTATTACTGGTATCACATGGCGGAGTTATGAATATTATTCTGTGCTTGGAGAATGGTGTTTCCTATACAAATAAGGAAACGCATTATAAGATCGGTGATGCTGAAGTAATATCTATAGAGTAATAGTAGTAAGCGTTTAGATTTGGCAGAACTTGATTTACGAAAGAAGCCGTTCCGTCAAACGGAAAACAAATATGCAAAAACACGCGTCCCGCCTCCTTTAAAAAAGGAGACGGGACGTAGTCTTTTTATGATCTTATTCGCCGGGACCCAGCAGCAGGCTGCGCTGCAGCTGTAGCAGGGTGCTCAGGTGGGCCTTGTCGATGGCGTAATACACCCGGTTGCCCTCCATGGTGCAGGTCACCAGGCCGGCATTGAGCAGCTTGCCCATATGGTGGTGGATGGTGTTCCGGGCGAGGCCCAGCCGCTCGGACAGCTCCTGGCCGTAGGCCGGGTGCTCCCGCAGGCAGCACATGATGTCGAACCGGGTCCGGTCACCCAGCAGTTTGATGGCCGCGAACACCCGCTCCTCCGAGTCCTGCACGGAGGACAGCAGCTCTTTCAGATACTTCCGGTGTACCCCGCAGTAGATGGTCTCCGTGCCGTCCTCCCCGGTCAGGGACAGGTTGGTGTCCGAGCCGATCACATAGGGCCGCAGCACATAGGCCTGGCCGGCCTGAGGCACCAGGCCGGAGGTGGCCTGGAAAAATTCCAGGGGGCCGGTCTCCCCCATCTCACGCCCCAGCGCCCCGGCCATGTCCGCCAACTGATCCCGCCGGGCCTCCAGCGCGGCCAGCACAGGGCGCAGGCACCGGGCCGCCTCCCGCAGAAGCTCGGGATACCCCCGCAGCGCCCCCAGCAGGGCCAGGCGGCTGTCCGACGGAATGTTCAAATTCAGCACGCTGTCCAGAAAACGGTCGGCGCACCCCTCTCCGTCCCCGATCAGGTCGTCCATGCTCAGGGAGAGCAGCAGGTTCCGGGCGGTCTGGTCCGGCGTCATGGCGCACAGCCCCTCCACCAGAGCGTCCAGATCGCCGTCATACTCCCCAATCGCCGGGTAAAACAGCAGAAACGCCGGAGAATAGGCCCCGGTAGTGCTGTAAGGAAAGCCCTCCACATCCCGGAACAGCCGGTCCAGCAGCTCTGGCGGCACGCTGACCGCCTCGTCCAGCTCCCGCAGCAGCCGGGTCAGCGGGGCGGTGCGCCGGGAAAACTCCGTAAGGTCCTCCAGCCCGCGGCCCCGGAGCCGGGCCTCACGGTCCTCCGGGGTGTGGCCGTTGGCCTTGGCCCCCAGATAGGTCAGCGCCTCCAGCAGCAGGTTGGGCGACGGCAGATATTCCATATCAGAACCTCTTTTTCTTTCAGATCCCCCGGCAAGCGGGGCTTTCCCAGTATCGCACAATTTCTCCGCCCTGTCAAATTTGAAATTTCCGCCAATGGTACCCTCGGCGCTTCTTGACAACAAAACGCTAAAGCGTTATAATTTTTAATCAAAATTATCCATGAGCGTAGAACAAAGATGTTCCATGGCCGTATGGATGATTCTGAATGTCCCACAAGTCACACAGCAGAAAGGAAGAGCGCAATGAAAAGAGTCATAGCAGTTCTGCTGGCCCTCGTCATGCTTCTGGGCATGGTGCCCACAGCCATGGCGCAGGCGCCCCAACCCTCAGCGCAGGGGACCCTGGTCACGGCCCAAGAGGTGCCGGGCAGTTCCCGTCTGAATGAGATCACCCCCTCCGGCACGGACAGAGCGGTGGAACCGCTCTACGCCGACGACGAGATGGTCACCGTCATCGTCCAGCTGGAGGAGGCCGCCGTGATGGACTATTACGGCGCCAGCACCTACAGTCTGGATAACAGTCTGTCCGCCGGCGAAGCGGTCTCCGCTTTCCTGAACTCCGCCGACGCCCAGGCTCTGTCCCATGAGCTTCTCTCCGGACAGCAGACCGTCCTGAACAAGATCAACCGGCTGGGCTCCGCTCAGCTCTCCTCCTTCTCCGTGGGGACCTCCTCCGGCGTGGAGGTGGTGGCCCAGTGGACCACCCTCATCAACGCCATGGCCATCCGGGTGCCCTATGGAAAGCTGGATGAGATCAAGGCGCTGGACGGCGTCAAGCGCGCCTATGTGGAGCGCACCTTCGACCGCCCCGAAGAGCCCGTCACCGAGGCCGGCGAGGTCGCCGGATACAGCTATGACATGGTGGGCATCCAGGCGGTCTGGGACGCCGGCTACACCGGCAAGGGTATGCTGGTGGCCGTTCTGGACACCGGCCTTGACCTGAACTGGCAGGCCTACGCCGATCCCCACATCGTCTCCGTCCACGAGGCCTTTACGGAGGACTCCTTCAAGAGCGCCGACGCCAAGGACTATCTGCGCTATACCTCCGACAGCCTGGCGCAGTTCCTGCTGGACAACACCCTGAACGCCGAGTTCCGGGGCGGCGAGACCGAGCTGACCTACGACTACAACGCCCTGTACAAGAACTCCAAGGTCCCCTTCGCCTATGACTACGCCGATCTGGACCTGAATGTCCAGCCCACGGAAAGCGACCACGGCACCCACGTGGCCGGCACCGTGGCCGGCTATGCCGAGACCGCCGAGGGCGTGGTGGAGTTCTCCGGCGTGGCCCCCGACGCCCAGATTCTGCCCATGAAGATCTTCCCGGACGTGGACGGCGGCGCTCTGGAGAGCGACACCATCGATGCCCTGGAGGATGCCCTGATGCTGGGCGCGGACGTCATCAATCTGTCCCTGGGCTCCAGCAACGGCTTTGCCGAGGACGACACCGCCCAGGAGGAGATCTATGACCTGATCCGGGATGCCGGCATCATCCTGATGACCGCCGCCGGCAACGAGTACTATTCCAGCTATGAGGACAGCTACGGCGATTACAACCTGACCTCCGACCCGGAGATCTCCATGATCGCCTCCCCCGCCGTCTACGACTCCAACCTGGCCATCGCCTCCATCAACAACACCGTGGTCACCGAGACGGTGTTCACCTGGATCGATGCGGAGGACGTGGAGCACCAGGTCACCTACCTGGATCCCACCGGCATCGCCATGAAGTACAAGTTCGCCGGCGGGGAGCCGGTCTCCGTCATCCCCGTGAGCGGCACCGGCACCTGGAGCGACTACTACAACGCCGGCTTCCGCAGCTATTACGGCTACGGCGGCGAAAAGGGCGTCAGCGGTATCGCCCTGGTCCAGCGCGGCGAGCTGAGCTTTGTGGACAAGATCAACAACGCCTCCAGCTTCTACTGGTCCTACTACGACAGCGAGCTGGGCTACTATGTCAATGACAATCCGGTGAAGGCCGTCCTGGTCTACGACAACGTGGAGGGCCAGCTGATCTCCATGAGCACCGACGGCACCTCCCTGACCTCCGCCTTCATCTCCAAGGCCGACGGCGAGGCCATCGTGGCCGCCGTGGAGGCCGGCTATGACGTGAAGATCACCGTTCAGGAGAAGGACGTTGTCTCCGCCTGGGAGGACGCCGGCACCATCTCCGAGTTCACCTCCTGGGGTGCCGGCCCCGGCCTGGAACTGAAGCCTGAGATCACCGCCCCCGGCGGCAACATCTGGTCCGCCGTCACCGGCGGCAGCTCCGCCGACGGCTCCACCGGCTCCTACGGCATGATGAGCGGCACCTCCATGGCCGCTCCCCACATGACCGGCATCGCCGCCCTGGTGGAGCAGTACCTCCAGAGCAGCGGCGTCTCCGACAAGAATGAGCGGGCCGACCTGACCGAGCAGCTTCTGGTCAGCACCGCCGTGCCCCAGACCGATGAAAGCGGCGTCTATTACTCTCCCCGCCAGCAGGGCGCCGGCCTGGTCAACGCCGCCGCGGCCATCACCACCCCCGCCTACATCACCGTGGACGGCCAGCGGGTGGGCAAGCTGGAGCTGAAGGACGATCCCGACCGCACCGGCTCCTATACCCTGACCTTCAATGTCAACAACCTGACCGGCAGCGTGCTGACTTACAGCGTCTCCGCCGCGCTCCTGCGGCCCGACACCGCCGAGGTGGACAGCGACTGGGGCACCCGCTCCGTCATGCTGGACAGCGATGTGCTCATCAAGACCGTTGACCTGGGCACCGTCACCGTCCCCGCCAACGGCACCGCCGTTGTCTCCCAGACCGTCACCCTGACCCCCGACGAGAAGGCCCAGCTGGACGCGCTGTTTGAGAACGGCGCCTATGTGGAGGGCTTTGTCATTCTGACCGCCGAAAACGGCACTGATCCCCAGATTGGCCTGCCCTTCCTGGCTTTCTACGGCGACTGGACCGCCGCTCCCATCTTCGACCGCGCCACCTGGATCGACGAGGTCCCCGAGGGCGGCACCTTCCTGGACAATGAGCACACCTGGTGGCCCACCATCTTCGGCTACTTCGACGGTTACTCCTTCTACAACCTGGGCCAGAACCCCTTCGATCCCTTCGCCGCCACCGAGCAGGGCAAGTACCTCCAGGAGAACATCACCATCTCCCCCAACGGCCTGTTCCAGTCCGTCAACGACTTTGAGATCTACCAGCTCCGCGAGGCCAAGCTCATCGTTGTGGAGGTCCACGACAAGGAGACCGGTGAGCTGTACTACCGCGATCTGGCCACCTACCAGACCAAGGCCTACTATGACTACGAATACGGCTTCCCCATTCCCGCCTCCCTGTACTACTTCACCAGCACCGCGTGGGACGGCACCGACCTGGACGGCAGCGTTCTGCCCAGCGGCACCCAGTGCGTCTACACCGTCACCGCCTACGGCGAGGGCGACTACGGTGAGGAGATCTACTACGCCGAGTATGACATGTGGGGCACCGACTTTGACGCCGTTGACCCCTCCGATCCCAGCACCGAGCCCACCTTCAACGGCCACGCCATGGACAAGACCGGCGACGTCATCTCCTTTGACGTGATGGTGGACACCGTGGCTCCCAAGCTGATCAACAACGCCGTCACCGTCTACGAGGAGGACGGCCGGACCTACATCACCGGCACCTTCGAGGACGATGGCTCCATCGCCTCCGTGGAGATCCGGCCCCTGGTCAGGCGGTCCTATAACCTGGCCAACAATCCCTATGCGGATCCCAGCTATGAGCAGTACGGCCCCGATGTGGACAACCCCTTCTATGTGGAATACATCTACGACGCCGACGTGGGCGTGTGGACCTTCACCGCCGACGTGACCGAGTACGCCCACACCAATGAGGCCTACTCCGGCGAGAATTACTACTACAATTACGAGTGGACCGGCAACGTCTACATCTACGGCGGCGACTACGGCGGAAACGACCGGGCGTATGCCGTGACCGTGGACACCACTTCCGGCCTGGTGCTCTCCACCACCTCCGCCCTGCTCCATGTGGGCGACGAGTTCGACCTGAGCGTCAACAACAACACCGGCTCCGATGACGCCATCACCCGCACCTCCAGCGATCCCGCGGTGGCCACCGTGGATGAGTTCGGCCACATCGTGGCCGTGGCCCCCGGCCAGACCATCATCACCGTCAGCAACGGCACGGACTCCGCCGTCTGCGTGGTGGCCGTGGAGGAGTATCCCACCGAGGTCATCGACTTCGACCTGTCCATTGACCACTTCTCAACCCTGACGCCCTCCGGCGAGCTCATGGTGAAGGTCACCAACCTGTACCCCGCCGATGTGGTACTGTCCGAGATCCGCTGGGAGGTCAGCGAGGATGAGGAGACCGCCGAGAACTACGAGGGTCTCATCACCTGCGAGAAGTACTCCTCCGACGGCCTGAGCGGCCTGCTCTATCTGAACTACAGCACCTATGATCCCTACGACATGGGCTATCCCGAGATTCCCGGCGGCTCCGGCACCCTGACCGTCACCCTGAACGGCGTCTCCCGCTCCATGACCCTGGACTGGGAGGACCTGTACAAGACCGCCACCGATGAAGACCTGGTCTCCGACCTGTACGGCAGCGGTCAGGCCGTCTATGTGACCCAGGGCGACACCGCCACCCTGATCGCCAAGTACAACAACACCTCCGCCCACGACTTCGGCAAGGTGGCCCTGTACACGGCGGAAGGCTATGTTGACTACAGCTATGATAACCCCCTGACCCCGGCCAACGGTCTGGTGCTGGACGGTCCTGAGTTCTTCACGGTCAGCACCTACTCCAACACCTCCATTTGGACCGGCAAGCTGGTCAATGAGGAGGGCTTCGCCCTGCCGGAGACCATCCGTATGTTCAATCGCTATGACTACGGCTACGAGAGCGCGCTGACCTATTACAGCAGCCTGGACTCCGTTCCCTCCTGGGCCTATGCCTGGTATACCTATGACAGCGAGACCGGTGAGATCAACGCCATGGCCCCCTCCGGCACCTCCACCACTCTGGTCATCCGTGCCGATGGTGTGGAGAGTGAGGGCACTCCCGCCGGCGAGATGAGCGGCACCGTGTATGAGACCCCCGATGCCCTGTACGGTCCCTTCGACTGGGAGGTCACCGACGGCAGCGGCGAGCTGACCACCGCCGAGGGCGTCCTGGTGGACGGCTACACCCAGAAGAACGTGGCCTACTACACCCCCGCCGAGCCCGGCGTCAGCTTCGTGACCGCCGCCAGCAAGGACGGCGAGTACAGCGTGACCTTCGCCGTTGTCTGCGAGCCTGTTCAGGCCGAGGCTCTGGAGCTGGAGGCCCATACCCTGACCATGGACGTGGGCGACACCCAGGCGCTGGACGTCATCTTCGATCCCGAGCCCACGCTGGAAGCCGACAAGGAGCTGGTCATCACCTCCTTCGATGAGAGCGTCGTCTCCGTCAATGAGGACGGCACCCTGACCGCCGTGGGCGGCGGCACCGCCTATGTGAAGATCGCCGCCAAGTCCGACACCACTGTGAAGACCTACTGCATCGTCACGGTGAACGCCCCCGCCCCCGTGATCCCCGTGATCCCCACCTACTCCATCTCCGTGGCCAACGCTGAGAACGGCTCCGTGGCCGTCAGCGCCGTGACCGCCCGCGCGGGCGCCGCGGTGACTGTCACCGTCACCCCCGATGAGGGCTATGAGCTGGCCTCCCTGACCGTGGCCGATGTCTTCGGCGACGAAGTCGCCCTGACCGACAACGGCGACGGCACCTTCACCTTCACCATGCCCACCAGACGGGTGGCGGTCACCGCTGTCTTCACCCTGATCGAGGTCGAGCCCGAGCCTGAGCCCGAGCCCGAGCCTGAGGAGCCCTGCGACGGCGGCGAAAGCTGCCCGGGCCACCACTATCCCGACGTGAACACTGGCAAGTGGTATCACGAGG
>JBJEYO010000138.1:0-1608 GCA_051886935.1 Candidatus Enterenecus sp.
TCAACGCCGACTTCGACGGCGACCAGATGGCCGTCCACGTCCCCCTGTCCGCCGAAGCCCAGGCAGAGGCCCGCATCCTGATGCTCTCTGCCAATAACCTGCTGCGGCCCCAGGACGGCGGCCCCGTCACCGTTCCTACCCAGGATATGGTTCTGGGTTCCTACTACCTGACCTACGAGAAGGACGCCCTGCCTGATCCCGCCTATATCTACCCCGATGTGGCCGCTGCCGCCGCCGCGGTGCAGGCCGGTGAGATCAGCGAGAGCGACCACATCTGGATCGAGACCCCCGGCCGCATCCTGCCCACCTCCGGCTGTGAGGCCTGCCGGGCCAACCGGGAGGGAGATGAGCCCCATGAGGTTCTCCACGCTTTCTCCAGCCCCGAGGAGGCCCGCCTGGCCTACGACGAGGGCGAGCTGGAGCTGCACGTGCCCATTCTGGTCCGGGTCACCCTCCAGGACGAGGACGGCCGGGAGGAAAGCCGCCTGGTGCGCACCACCGTGGGCCGCCTGATCTTCAACGAGGGCATTCCCCAGGACCTGGGCTTCGTGAACCGGGAGGACCCCGAGGAGCGCTTCGAGCCGGAGATCAACTTCGTCTGCGGCAAGAAGCAGCTGGGCAAGATCATCGACAAGTGCATCACCCGCCACGGCTTCACCCAGTCCGCCGAGGTTCTGGATATCATCAAGGCCCGGGGCTACCACTACTCCACCCTGGGCTCCCTGACGGTCTCCATCTACGATATGACCGTCCCCCAGAAGAAGTACCCCCTCATCCAGGAGACCGAGAAGGAGATCGTCAAGATCGAACGCCAGTTCAAGCGCGGCTTCCTCACCAACGACGAGCGGTACCGCCTGGTGGTTAAGGCCTGGGAGCAGACCACCAAGGACGTCACCGACGCCCTGCAGGCCGGTCTGGACCGGTACAACCCCATCTTCATGATGGCAGACTCCGGCGCCCGTGGTTCTATGGCTCAGATCCGTCAGCTGGCCGGCATGCGCGGCCTGATGGCCGACACCTCCGGCCGCACCATCGAGATCCCCATCAAGGCAAACTTCCGTGAAGGCCTGTCCGTTCTGGAGTACTTCATCTCCTCCAGAGGCGCCCGTAAGGGTCTGGCCGACACCGCTCTGCGAACCGCCGACTCTGGTTACCTGACCCGCCGTCTGGTGGACGTGTCCCAGGAGGTTATCATCCGGGAGAAGGACTGCGGCACCGACGAGGGCATCACCGTCAGCGAGATCAGCGAGAACGGCCAGGTGATCGAGCCCTTCGCCGAGCGCCTCAAGGGCCGCTACCCCGTGGAGGACGTGGTGGACCCCAACACCGGCGAGCTGCTCTTCCCCAAGGACCACATGCTCACCATGGACGACGCCAAGGTCCTGGAGGACCGGGGCTTCACCAGCCTGAAGATCCGCTCCGTGCTCACCTGCCGGGCCCGCACCGGCGTGTGCTCCAGATGCTACGGCATCAACCTGGCCATCGGCGAGCCGGTGGGCGAGGGCGAGGCCGTTGGCATCATCGCCGCCCAGTCCATCGGTGAGCCCGGCACCCAGCTGACCATGCGTACCTTCCACACCGGCGGCGTGGCCGGCGGCGACATCACCC
>JBJEYO010000139.1:0-1600 GCA_051886935.1 Candidatus Enterenecus sp.
GCGTGGACCTGACCACCGGCTCCCTGGGCCAGGGCGTGTCCACCGCCACCGGCGCCGCCCTGGGCAACAAGATCGACGGCCGTGATAACCACGTATTCTGCGTCATCGGCGACGGTGAGGCTGACGAGGGCCAGGTCTGGGAGGGTTTCCACTTCGCCTATGCCCACAAGCTGGACAACATCATTTACTTCATCGACAACAACGGCTATCAGCTGGACGGCCCCACCGACGATATCCTGGCCCATGGCAGCTTGGCCAAGAAGGCTGAGGCTTTCGGCCTGTATACCCAGGAGATCGACGGCCACGATGTGAAGGCCATTTACGATGCCATCCAGAACGCCTACGCCAAGAAGGGCGTGCCCAGCTGCATCGTTCTGGACACCTGCAAGGGCAAGGGCGCTACCTTCGCCGAGCCCAAGCACGACCACTCCTCTCAGCCCAACGAGGAACAGTGGGCTGAGGCTTTGGCCGCCGCTGAGAAGGCTTACGAAGACGCCAAGAACGCTTAAAGGAGGGTGAGAGCAATGAACGTGAAACTGATTGGCAAACATGAAAAGGATTCCCGCGCCTGCCGCGACGGTCTCGCTCTGACCCTGAACGAGATGATGGCGGAGGACAAGTCCATCTGCTATGTGGACTGCGACCTGATGGGCTGCATCAACACCAAGATGCTGCGCAAGAACTATCCCGACCGCGCCTTTGAGGCCGGTATCGCCGAGGCCAACGGCGCCGGCGTGGCCGCCGGCCTTGCCGCCACCGGCAAGAAGGTGTTCTATCACTCCTTCGGCACCTTCTCCTCCCGCCGCTGCTATGACCAGATCTACATGTCCGCCGCTTACGCCGGTCTGACTGTCCATGTGCTGGGCTCCGACGCCGGTGTGACCGCTGCCTTTAACGGCGGCACCCATATGCCTCTGGAGGATGCCGCCATGTACCTGAGCATCCCCGAGACCACCGTGCTGGACCCCGCCGACTATGATCAGCTGGCCAGCATCACCCGCCAATTGGTGAACGTGGAGGGCGTGACCTACACCCGCTTCGTCCGCAAGGGCATCATCCAGGTCTACGGCGAGGGCTCCGAGTTCGAGATCGGCAAGGGCGTCGTCCTGCACGAGAGCGACAAGGATGTGGCCACCATCATCACCTCCGGCATCATGGTGGACGAGAGCCTGAAGGCCTACGAGGCCCTGCAGGCCGAGGGCATTTCTGTCCGCGTCATCGATATGTTCACCTGGAAGCCCCTGGACGAGGAGCTGGTCATCAAGGCCGCCAAGGAGACCGGCGCTATCGTCACCGCCGAGAACCACAACGTCACCTGTGGTCTGGGCTCCGTGGTCGCCAACTGCCTGGCCAAGAACTGCCCCACCGTTCAGGAGTTCGTGGGCGTCCAGGATCTGTTCGGCCAGGTCGGTCCTCAGGACTACCTGATGGACGTGTACGGTCTGCGTGCTACCAACATCGTGGAGGCCGTGAAGAAGGCCGTCGCCCGTAAGTAATTCCGTTGACTTCTGTCCCGGCTGACGCCGGGACAGCGTCAAATAATTTTATATTTCAAAGGAGAGTTGATTCCAATGGCTAAAGCAATGGACGCTTTTTCCGC
>JBJEYO010000140.1:0-1588 GCA_051886935.1 Candidatus Enterenecus sp.
CCCTGGGTGATGTCGCCGCCGGCCAGGCCGCCGGTGTGGAACGTACGCATGGTCAGCTGGGTGCCGGGCTCGCCGATGGACTGGGCGGCGATGATGCCGACCGCCTCGCCGGGGCCGACGGGCTGCTGGGTGGCCAGGTTCATGCCGTAGCACTTGGCGCACACGCCGCTGTGGGCCTTGCAGGTCAGGACGGTGCGGATCATAACGGTGGGCTTGCTCTCGTCCACGGACGGGTCGTAGCTGCACTCGTCGCCGGCGCGGGGGTTCTTCTGGACCCACTTGTGGGTCTCCAGGATCTTGGCGTCCTTCTCGTCCATCATCTTGGTGTTGGGCACCAGCACCTCGCCGGTCTCGGTGTCCACGATGTCGCCCACCAGGAAGCGGCCCCGCAGACGGTCGGAGAACTTCTCGATGACCTGGCCGTTCTCGCTGATCTCGGAGACCTTGATGCCGTGGGTCACATGGCAATCCTCCTCACGGATGATGACATCCTGGGAGACGTCGACCATTCGGCGGGTCAGGTAACCGGAGTCGGCGGTACGCAGAGCGGTATCGGCCAGGCCCTTACGGGCGCCGCGGCTGGAGATGAAGTACTCCAGGGCGGTCAGGCCTTCACGGTAGTTTGCCTTGATGGGGATCTCGATGGTCTTACCGGCGGTATTGGCGATCAGGCCGCGCATACCGGCCAGCTGACGGATCTGCTTCATAGAACCACGGGCGCCGGAGTCCGCCATCATGAAGATGGGGTTGTAGCGGTCCAGGTTCTTCTGCAGGGCGTCGGAGACGTCGTTGGTGGTCTTCTCCCAGACCGTCACCACCTGCTTGTAGCGCTCGTGGTCGGTCATGAAGCCCATCTTGTACTGGTTTTCAATGTCCAGCACCGCCTGCTCGGAGGCGGCGACCATCTCGTACTTCTTGGGAGGAATGGTCATATCCGCGATGGAGACGGTGATGGCAGCCAGGGTGGAGTGATGGTAGCCGGTGGCCTTGATGGCGTCCAGCACCTCGGCAGCCACGGTGAAGCCGTGCTTGTTGATGGTGCGGTCCACGATCTGGCCCAGCTGCTTCTTGCCGCAAGTGAAAGTGATCTCGTAATCACAGATATGGGCGGGGTCGGAGCGGTTCACAAAGCCCAGGTCCTGGGGGATATTGTGGTTGAAGATGATGCGGCCCGGGGTGACCTCCACCACGCGGGTGTAGTCCACGCCCTCCACATTCAGGGTGCGGCGCACCAGAACGGGGCAATGGGGGCCGATAGCGTGTTCATTGTAGGCCATCAGGGCCTCGTCCTCGCTGGCGTAGAAGTGCAGGGGCTTGTAAGTGGCCTTCTTCTGCTCCTTGGAGAGGGCCTCGTTTGCAGCCAGGAACTCGTCGGCGTCCACAACGGACTGAGCAGGCAGGCTGGTGTCGCCGGGGTCGTCGCACCAGATGGTCTCGGCGCCCTTCTCCGCCTTGCCCATGCGGTCCATGGTCAGGTAGTAGGAGCCCAGCACCATGTCCTGGGTAGGAACGGTGACGGGGCCGCCGTCCTGGGGACGCAGCAGGTTGTTGGCGGAGAGCATCAGGATGCGGGCCTCGGCCTGGGCCT
>JBJEYO010000141.1:0-1582 GCA_051886935.1 Candidatus Enterenecus sp.
GTTGATGTCCTCCAGGGTCAGCTTGCCCACGGTGGCCTCGATGCGGCGCACGCCGGAGGCCACGGAGCCCTCGGACTTGATGCGGAAGGAGCCCACCTTGGCGGTGTTGTCCAGGTGAGTGCCGCCGCAGAACTCCACGGAGTAGCCCTCGCCCATGTCCACCACCCGGACGGTGTCGCCGTACTTCTCGCCGAACAGGGCGATGGCGCCCCGCTGCTTGGCCTCCTCGATGGGCAGCACATCGGTGTGGACCTCGTAGCCCTCCAGAATGGCCTCGTTCACCAGCCGGTCCACCTCGGACAGCTCCTCGGGGGTCATGCCGGAGAAGTGGGTGAAGTCGAACCGCACCCGGTCAGGCTCCACCAGGGAGCCGGCCTGGTGGACGTGGTCACCCAGCACGGTGCGCAGGGCTTTGTCCAGCAGGTGGGTGGCGGAGTGGGCACGCATGATGGCCTTGCGGCGCTCCACGTCAATGGAGGCAGTGACGGTATCGCCCAGCTTCAGGGAGCCCTGGGTCAGCTTGCCGTAGTGCATATACTTGCCGCCCTTGTTCTTCTGCACGTCGGTGACGGTAAAGGACACGCCATCGGCGGTGATGACGCCGTGGTCGGCCACCTGGCCGCCCATCTCAGCGTAGAAGGGGGTCCGGTCCAGCACCACGATGGCCTCCACGCCGGGCATCAGGGCCTCGGCCTGCTCGTTCTCCACCACCAGGGCCACCACTTTGGCGTCGTTGATGGAGGTGTGGTCATAGCCCACGAACTGGGTCTCGGGGACCTCCTTGCCGAACTCCACACCGGCCCAGCCCAGGTCGCCCAGGGCCTCGCGGGCCTTGCGGGCCCGGACCTTCTGCTCCTCCATGAGAGCCTTGAAGGCGGCCTCGTCCACGGTCAGGCCCTCGTCCTGGGCCATCTCCATGGTCAGGTCGATGGGGAAGCCGTAGGTGTCGTACAGCTTGAAGGCGTCGGCGCCGGAGAAGGTGGTCTCCCCCTTCTCCTTATGGCCGGCGAGCATCTCGCTGAAGATCTTCATGCCGCCGTCGATGGTCTTGGCGAAGTTCTCCTCCTCCACCCGGATGACCTTGGTGATATAGTTCTGGCGCTCCTTCAGCTCGGGATAGTGGCCGCCGTTCTCGTGGATGACGGTGTCGCACACCTTGTAGAGGAAGGGCTCGTTGACGCCCAGCAGCTTGCCGTGGCGGGCGGCCCGGCGGAGCAGGCGGCGGAGCACATAGCCCCGGCCCTCGTTGGAGGGCAGCACGCCGTCGCAGATCATGAAGGTGGCGGAGCGGATGTGGTCGGTGATGACACGGAGGGACACGTCCTTGGCGGCGGTCTCGCCGTAGTGGGCGCCGGTGATCTCGGACACCTTGTTGGTGATGTTCATGACGGTGTCCACGTCGAACAGGGAGTCCACGTTCTGGCACACCACGGCCAGGCGCTCCAGGCCCATGCCGGTGTCGATGTTCTTCTGCTTCAGCTCGGTATAGTGGTTCTCACCGTCGTTGTTGAACTGGGAGAACACCACGTTCCAGACCTCCATATAGCGGTCGCAGTCGCAGCCCACGGTGCAGCCGGGCTTG
>JBJEYO010000142.1:0-1580 GCA_051886935.1 Candidatus Enterenecus sp.
ACCCGGAGATCAACCACGGCATCAACGACCTGATCACCTCCTTCGGCTTCGTGCTCATCACCGAGGACGCGGTGTTCCACCACATGTCCAAGCAGCCCCGGCACGTGCTGAACCAGTGGACCTACCACGCCCGGATGTACAACGCCGCCCGGTATGTGTGCACCCAGCCGGACATGGCCTTTATCCAGCTGGTTTCCTTCGGCTGCGGCGTGGACGCCATCACCACCGACGAGCTGCGCTCCATCCTGGAGGAGGGCGGCGACCTGTACACACAACTGAAAATCGACGACATCTCCAACCTGGGCGCGGTGAAAATCCGCATCCGCAGCCTGATGGCCGCCCTGGAAGCCCGGGACAAAGAGAAGGAAGGAGGGCGCTGACATGGCAAAGCTGGAATACGACAGCACCGGCCGCCTCCTCTTCACCGAGGAAATGCGGAAGGAATACACCATCCTCATCCCCCAGATGCTCCCGGTCCACTTCGGCCTCTTCGCCAAGCTCCTGGAGCGCACCGGCTACAACGTGGCCATCCTCAACAACGACAGCCGCTCCGTGGTGGACAACGGCCTGAAATACGTCCACAACGACGCCTGCTACCCCGCTCTTCTTGTCATCGGCCAGATGATCGACGCCATCCAGAACGGCGGGTACGACCCCCACAAGGTGGCCCTGCTCATCACCCAGACCGGCGGCGGCTGCCGGGCCTCCAACTACATCCACATGCTGCGCAAGGCCCTGGAAAAGGCGGGGCTGGAGTATGTGCCCGTCCTCTCCTTGTCCTTCGGCCTGGAGAAGAACCCCGGCTTCCACTGGACGGTCTCCCTGATCCGCCAGCTGATTTACGGCATGATGTACGGGGACCTGATTATGAACGTGGCCAACCAGGTGCGGCCCTACGAGGTGAACAAGGGGGACACCACCGCCAAGGTGGAGCACTGGATGAACGAGCTGCTGGACCGGTTCGACCGGGGCGACGGCATGTCCCGGAAGAAGATGAAGATCATCCTGGACGAGATCTGCGCGGACTTCAAGTCCATCCCCGTGGCTGGCGAGCCCAAGGTCCGGGTTGGCGTGGTGGGAGAAATCTACATCAAGTTCTCCTCCCTGGGCAACAACCAGCTGGAGCAGTTCCTTCTGGACGAGGGGGCTGAGCCGGTGGTGCCCGGCCTCACGGACTTTCTCATTTTCAAAATCTACAACCGGGTCTCCGACGTGGAGATGTTCGGGGGCAGCAAGCTGAAGGAGGCCGTGTGCAAGTTCTTCATGGGCTACGTGGAAAAATGTCAGCTGGACATGATCGACTCCCTGAACAAGGCGGGCTTCCGGGCCCCCGGCACCTTCGCCGACCTGCACAAGCTCATCGGCGGGTACTTAAACGATGGCTGCAAGATGGGCGAGGGCTGGCTGCTCACCGCGGAAATGCTGGAGCTGATCCACAGCGGCACCCCCAACATCGTCTGCGCCCAGCCCTTCGGCTGCCTGCCCAACCACATTGTGGGCAAGGGTATGATAAGGGTCCTGAAGGACGACTACCCCGACTCCAACATCGTGGCCGTGGACTACGACCCCGGCGCCACCAA
>JBJEYO010000143.1:0-1564 GCA_051886935.1 Candidatus Enterenecus sp.
CCCCAGTGGTTCTGCTCCGTGGAGGCCTTCAAGGAAGAGGCCTGCTCCGCCTGCGACGAGGTCCGCTGGGTTCCCGCCTGGGGCCAGGACCGGATGAAGGCCATGGTCCGGGAGCGCGCCGACTGGTGCATCTCCCGCCAGCGCCGGTGGGGCCTGCCCATCCCCGTGTTCTACTGCAAGGACTGCGGCAAGCCCATCGTCACCGACGAGACCATCCAGATTATCTCCGACCTGTTCGCCGCCGAGGGCTCCAACGCCTGGTTCTCCAAGGAGGCCGCTGAGATTCTCCCCGCCGGCTTCACCTGCCCCCACTGCGGCAAGTCTGCCGGCTTCGAGCGGGAGCAGGACACCCTGGACGGCTGGTTCGACTCCGGCTCCTCCCACCTGGCCGCTATGAAGCGGGACCAGGGCTTCTGGCCGGCTGACATGTATATGGAAGGTCTGGACCAGTACCGCGGCTGGTTCCAGGCAGCTCTCCTCACCTCCGTGGGCTCCACCGGGGTTGCCAAGGCCCCCTTCAAGCAGTGCCTCACCCACGGCTGGACCGTGGACGGCGAGGGCAAGGCCATGCACAAGTCCCTGGGCAACGGCATGGACCCCTACGAAATCATGAACAAGTACGGCGCTGACCTGCTCCGCCTGTGGGCTGCCTCCGCCGATTACCACGCCGACGTGCGCTGCTCCGACAAGATCTTCAAGCAGCTCTCCCAGAACTACCTGAAGTTCCGGAACACCGCCCGGTACTGCCTGGGCAACCTGGACGGCTTCGACGCCGACAACCTGGTGGCTCCCGCCGATATGGAGGAGCTGGACCGCTGGGCCATCACCCGGCTGAACGCCCTCATCACCCGCTGCTTCCAGGCCTATGACGACTATGAGTTCAGCGTCATCACCCACGCGGTGAACGACTTCTGCGTGGTGGAGATGTCCAACTTCTACCTGGATATCATCAAGGACCGTCTGTACTGCGAGGGCAAGGACTCCGCCCTGCGCCGCTCCGCCCAGACCGCCCTGTACCTGATCCTGGACACCATGACCAAGATCATGGCCCCCATCCTGTGCTTCACCTGCGACGAGATCTGGCTGTCCATGCCTCACGCCGCCGGGGCCGACACCCGCAACGTGCTCTTCAATGACATGAACCAGCCCTTCGCCGACTACGCCTTGGACGAGGCCGCCATGGCCAAGTGGGACAAGATTATCCAGGTCCGCGACGTGGTCAACGGTGTGCTGGAGGCTGCCCGGGGCGCCAAGAAGATCGGCAAGAGCCTGGAGGCCAAGGTGGACCTGACCGTGCCCGCCGAGGACGCTTTCCTGGCCGAGATGGACGCCGAGGCCCTGGCCGACCTGCTGATCGTCTCCCAGGTGTCCGTCACCGTGGGTGACGCCATCGCCGCCCAGGTGGAGAACGCCGCCGGCGACAAGTGCCAGCGCTGCTGGAAGGTTCTGCCCACCGTCAGCGCCGAGGGCCTGTGCCCCCGCTGCGCCAAGGTCATCCAGAGCCTGGTGTAATACTAATTCTTAATAAAAACCTTTGGTTTTTATTAAGAAGGCACCGCGATTC
>JBJEYO010000144.1:0-1543 GCA_051886935.1 Candidatus Enterenecus sp.
GGGATGAACACCATCTGGCTCTCGGCCAGCTTGCGGGAGACCTCCTCCACGCTGCGGCGGACGTCGTCGGCGGTCAGGTTGCGGATGACCACGATCTCCGCGTCCGCGCCGGCGTCCAGCAGGGCCCGCTGGGAGTCATATTCGCAGTTGGTGCCGGGGAACACGGGGATGAGGGCACGGGGCCGGGCGGTCTTCACGGCGGGAGCCGCCTGGCAGCCGCCCTCCCAGGAGAATACGGGCACAGAGCCGTCCCCGGCGGGGGCGTCGGTGGGATAGACCCCCTCCAGCACGCCCTCGTTGAGCTGCAGCAGCTCCTCAATGGAGGCGTTGTCACCGCCCAGGTCGATGACGGGCTCGGCGGTGGTGGAGCCGATCTTCCGCACGCCGGGCAGGGAGACATCCTCGGTCAGCTCGGCCACGATAAAGCCGTAGAAGGGCAGGTGCCACTGATCGCCCAAAGTGTCGTTGGCCTTGAAGCCGACGCCGTTGCCGAAGGACATCTTCATGACCGCCTCGCCGACACCGTTCTCCACGGCCCAGGCGGCCCTGACCTTGCCGGCCAGATGGAGGGAATGGAACTGCTCCCAGGCGGCCTTCAGGCTCTCGGCGCTCTCATCAGTGGGGCCGAACAGATAGACCGGGTGGCCGGCTTCCTTGAACTCAGGGGTGAGCGCCTGGCCGGCCAGAATGGGGGCGATGGCGAAGGAGATGAGGGTGGGGGGCACATCTTTATCCAGGAAGGAGCCGGACATGGAGTCCTTGCCGCCGATGGCGGCGGCGCCCAGCTCCAGCTGCGCGTCCAGGGCGCCCAGCAGGGCGGCGAAGGGCTTGCCCCAGCGGTGGGGCTCGTCCCGCAGCTTCTCAAAGAACTCCTGGAGGGTCAGGTAGGCCTTCTTGTAGTCCGCACCGGCGGCCACCAGCTTGGCCATGGAGTTGTATACCGCGGCGTGAGCGCCGGTGTAGGGGTCAGTGGTCATGTGGTCGGGGTCCAGGCCCCAGGCCATGACGGAGGCCTGGTCGGTCTCCTGACCGGGCAGGACGGGGAGCAGGGCGGCCATGGCCTGGGCGGGGGTCTTCTGGGTCTTGCCGCCGAAGGGCATCAGTACACTGCCCGCGCCGATGGAGCCGTCGAACCGCTCCACCAGACCCCGGCGGCTGGCGCACTTCAGGCTGCCGGCCATCTCCCGGAGGGAGGAATACAGGGGCTTGCCCAGGGGGGACAGGTCCTTCGCCTCCACGGACAGGCTGGTGTGCTTCACCGCGCCGTTGGTGTCCAGGAAGGCCCGGGACAGGTCGGCGATGACGTGGCCCTTCCACTCCATGACCATGCGGGGCTCCTCGGTGACCACAGCCACCCGGTAGGCCTCCAGGTTCTCCGCCTGGGCGGCGGCGATGAAGCGGTCGGCGTCCTCCGGGGCCACCACCACGGCCATGCGCTCCTGGGACTCGGAGATAGCCAGCTCGGTGCCGTCCAGACCGTCGTATTTTTTGCGGACGGCGTCCAGGTCGATGCGCAGGCCGTCGGCCAGCTCGCCGATGGCCA
>JBJEYO010000145.1:0-1536 GCA_051886935.1 Candidatus Enterenecus sp.
GGAAAAATATTATGTCTAAGATTATCGGTATTGACCTTGGTACTACCAATTCCTGCGTGGCCGTCCTGGAAGGCGGCGAACCCGTTGTTATCGCCAACGCCGAGGGCACCCGTACTACCCCTTCCGTCGTCGCTTTCTCCAAGACCGGCGAACGGATGGTGGGCCAGGTGGCAAAGCGTCAGGCCGTCACCAACGCTGACCGCACCGTGTCTTCCATCAAGCGCCACATGGGCGAAAACTACCACGTCACCATCGACGGCAAGGGCTACACTCCCCAGGAGATCAGCGCCATGATCCTGCAGAAGCTGAAAGCGGACGCGGAAAGCTATCTGGGCCAGACCATCACCGAGGCCGTCATCACCGTCCCCGCTTACTTCTCCGATGCCCAGCGGCAGGCCACCAAGGACGCCGGCAAGATCGCGGGTCTGGATGTAAAGCGGATCATCAACGAGCCCACTGCCGCTGCCCTGGCCTACGGCCTGGATAAGGAAAGCGAGCAGAAGATCATGGTCTACGACCTGGGCGGCGGCACCTTCGATGTGTCCATCCTGGACATCGGCGACGGCATCATCGAGGTTCTGGCTACCGCCGGTGACACCCACCTGGGCGGCGACGACTTCGACCAGCGGATCATGGACTACATGGTCGCCGAGTTCAAGAAGGCCGAGGGCATCAACCTGGCCGGGGACAAGGTCGCCATGCAGCGGCTGAAGGAAGCCGCCGAGAAAGCCAAGATCGAGCTGTCCGGCGTGACCTCCACCAACATTAACCTGCCCTATATCACCGCCGACGCCACCGGCCCCAAGCACCTGGACGTGACCCTCACCCGGGCCAAGTTCAACGAGCTGACCGCCGACCTGGTGGAGCGGACCATGAAGCCCGTCCGTCAGGCCCTGTCCGATGCCGGCCTGAAGCCCGAGGATCTGCACAAGGTCCTGCTGGTGGGCGGCTCCACCCGTATCCCCGCCGTGCAGGATGCCGTGAAGAGCATCACCGGCAAGGAAGGCTTCAAGGGCATCAACCCCGATGAGTGCGTGGCCGTGGGCGCTGCCATTCAGGGCGGTGTGCTCACCGGCGATGTGCAGGACATCCTGCTGCTGGATGTGACCCCCCTGTCCCTGGGCATTGAGACCATGGGCGGCGTGTTCACCCGTCTGATCGACCGGAACACCACCATCCCCACCCACAAGAGCCAGATCTTCTCCACCGCCGCTGACGGCCAGACCTCCGTTGAGGTCCATGTGCTCCAGGGCGAGCGGGAAATGGCTGCCTACAATAAGACTCTGGGCCGCTTCCAGCTCACCGGCATCGCTCCCGCGCCCCGCGGCGTGCCCCAGATTGAGGTCACCTTTGACATCGACGCCAACGGCATCGTAAAGGTCAGCGCCAAGGACCTGGGCACCGGCAAGGAGCAGCAGATCTCCATCACCGCCTCCACCAACCTGAGCAAGGAGGACATCGACAAGGCTGTCCGGGAGGCTGAGCAGTACGCCGCCGAGGATAAGGCCCGCAAGGACGAGGTGGACACCCACAACG
>JBJEYO010000146.1:0-1534 GCA_051886935.1 Candidatus Enterenecus sp.
AGATGGGCATGGTGTTCCAGCACTTTAACCTGTTCCCCAACATGACCATCCAGAAGAACATCACCCTGGCTCCTGTCCAGACGGGCCTTATGAAGCAGGCTGAGGCCGACGAGCTGGCCCTCCAGCTGCTCCGCCGGGTGGGTCTGGAGGAGAAGGCCGCCGCCTACCCCAACCAGCTCTCCGGCGGCCAGAAGCAGCGTATCGCCATCGTGCGGGCTCTGGCCATGAAGCCCAAGGTGATGCTCTTTGACGAGCCTACCTCCGCCCTGGACCCGGAAATGGTGGGCGAGGTGCTGGACGTGATGAAGCAGCTGGCCGAGGAAGGCATGACCATGGTGGTGGTCACCCACGAGATGGGCTTTGCCCGGGAAGTGGGCGACCGGGTCCTCTTCATGGCCGACGGCAAGATCGTGGAGCAGAACACCCCCGCCGAGATCTTCACCAACCCCCGGGAGGAGCGCACCAAGAGCTTCCTGTCCAAGGTGCTGTAAAAAACCAAACAGAACAGAACCCGCCCTCACCCGGCTTTCCCAGCCGTGTGAGGGCGTCTTTTTGCACAGCGTCCGTTGTAGGGGCGGATAGCATCCGCCCGTCTAACGCCTCGACATCCCGAAACGTACCGGGCGGCTAATAGCCGCCCCTACAGGCGCTGCGGTCTATAACAGAAGCCGCTGCGGATACCCGCAGCGGCTTACCTCTGTTTCTCTCTCTATGTGATCCCGGGGGGCTTAAGAACTTAGTAAGCCACGCCCCAGTAGATCATCTTTTTTGCGGCCCGCCCGCAGATGGGGCAGGTGTCTCCCAGGTGCTCCTGGGCGAAGGGGACGCAGCGGGAGGTCATGCCGGCCTCTTCCTTCATCTTCAGCTCGCAGTCCAGCTCGCCGCACCACATGGTCTTGATGAAGCCGCCGTGCTCGGCCTGGAGCTGCTTGGCCTCCTCCAGGGAGTGGGCCTCGAAGATGTGGTCCTCCAGGTTCTTCTTGGCCCGCTGATACAGGCCGTCGTGGATGGCGTCCAGGGTGGCGGGAACCACGGTCTCCAGGTCGTCCAGGCTGACGAAAACCTTCTCGCCGCTGTCCCGGCGGACCAGGACGCACTGGTTCTTCTCCATGTCCTTGGGGCCGATCTCCACCCGCAGGGGGATGCCCTTCATCTCGTACTCGGCGGCCTTCCAGCCCATGGACTGCTCGGAGGCGTCCATCTTGGCCCGGATGCCGGCCTTCTGCAGCCGCTCCAGCAGGGCGGTGGCGGCGTCCAGAACGCCCTCCTTGTGCTGGGCCACGGGGATCACCATGGCCTGGATGGGGGCGATGCGGGGAGGCAGCACCAGGCCGCTGTTGTCGCCGTGGGTCATGATGATGCCGCCGATCATCCGGGTGGACACGCCCCAGGAGGTCTGGTGGGGATAGTGCAGGGTGTTGTCCTTGCCGGTGAAGGTGATGTCAAAGGCCTTGGCGAAGCCGTCGCCGAAGTAGTGGCTGGTGCCGGACTGGAGGGCCTTGTGGTCGTGCATCATGCACTCCACGGTGTAGGT
>JBJEYO010000147.1:0-7486 GCA_051886935.1 Candidatus Enterenecus sp.
TGCTCTGTATTACTTTCCCTGGCGGGCGGCCAGCACGGCAGCGAACTCGGTGTCCTCGGTGATCTCGGGGAGGACCAGCGTGCCGGCGGCCTCACGCTCACGGGCGTCGGCCATGATGGACTCAGTGCGGGTGCAGCCGAAGCGGATGGCGCCCACGGCCTTCACCAGCAGCGCGTCATCCAGCTTACGCACGCCGCCGGCGGCCTTCACCTGCATGTTGGCGGGGGTGTTGGCCCGCATCAGCTTCAGGTCGTGGATGGTGGCGCCGGAGGGGGCGTAGCCGGTGGAGGTCTTGGTGAAATCAGCGCCCACGCGGGTGCAGATCTCGCAGGCCTTCAGCTTCTGCTCGTCGGTGAGGTAGGCGTTCTCAAAGATGACCTTCACCAGGGCGTTCTTCTCATGGGCGGCGTCCACCACCGCTTTCAGGTCCTTCTCCACATAGTCGTAATCGCCGGAGAGCAGACGGCCGATGTTCAGCACCACGTCCACCTCCACACAGCCCTGCTCAACGGCCAGCTTGGTCTCGTACACCTTGACCTCGGTGGCATTGGAGCCGTGGGGGAACCCGATCACAGTGGTCAGGCGCACGTCGCTGCCCTTCAGGATCTCAGCGGCGAATTCAATATCACAGGGACGCAGGCAGACGGAAATGCAACGGTACTCCTTGGCGATCTCACACCCTCTCCTGACATCCTCCAGTGTGAATGTGGGGTTGAGCAGAGACTGGTCGATCATATCAGCGATGTCCTGTGCCGTGAGCTTGTTCATCATGTTTTCCATTCCTTTCTTAAAATGACAGTCCCATGGATTCGGTTTGGTGCCGCTTTCTCTCCTGCGGAGCGTACTTTCGGACACTTCAGACCGAATTTATTATAGCATCCTTTTCATTTAGTTTCAATAGTTTTCAACTCTTTTCAAGTAGCGCAAATAATTTCGCTTTCCCTTGCATTCTTTTTCATCATGCGATATACTAAAGGTATGATTGTCATCGGTGTGTTCCCTGAGCGAATTATTTTTAAGGAGGTCATATTGTGAAACGATTCAGAACCTGTGTCATTGGCGTTGGTTTCATTGGCGCCGCCCACATTGAGGCACTCCGCCGCCTTGGAAACGTGGATGTGGTGGCCGTCGCTGACATTCCCAACGCCGCGGCCAAGGCCGAGGCCCACTGTGTCCCCAAAGGCTACGACGATTACCGGGAAATGATCGACACGGAGAAACCGGACGTGGTCCACATCTGCACCCCCAACTCCTCCCACTATGAAATGGCCATGTACGCCCTGGAGCGGGGCATCCCCGTGGTCTGCGAGAAGCCCCTGACCAAAACCCTGGACGAGGCCCGCCGGCTGGCCGCCTATGCCAGAGAGCACAACATCGTCACCGGCGTCAACTTCAACTGCCGCTGGTATCCCCAGGTCATGCAGGCCAAGGCCATGGTGGACAGCGGCGAGGTGGGCGACATCTACACCGTCCACGGCGCCTACCTCCAGGACTGGCTCTACTACGACACCGATTACAGCTGGCGTCTGGAGCCAGAGATGAGCGGCGATTCCCGGGCCTTCGCCGACATCGGCTCCCACTGGATCGACATGGTGGAGTCCGTCACCGGCCTGCGGGCGGTGGAGGTGTTCTCCGACTTTGAGACCTTCCACAAGACCCGCAAAAAGCCCCTGAAGCCCATCGACACCTACTCCGGCATGGCCCTCCGCCCCGAGGACTATCAGGAGATGCCCATCAACACTGAGGATTACTGCACCGTACTGTTCCGCTTTGACAACGGCGCCCACGGCGTGTGCACCATCAGCCAGGTGTTCGCCGGCCGCAAGAACCAGATCCTCATGGACATCGGCGGCAGCAAGTGCGCCCTCCACTGGGACAGCGAGGACAGCAACGAGTTGTGGATCGGCCGCCGGGACGCCTTCAACCAGAAGGCCCCCAAGGACCCCTCCATCCTGAGCAAGCTCTCCGCCGCCTCCATCAGCTACCCCGGCGGCCATGTGGAGGGCTTCCCCGACACCTTCAAGCAGAACTTCAAGGCCATCTATTCCGCCATTGAGCGGGGCGACACCGGCCGCGGCCTGTTCGCCAACTTCGAGGACGGCCTGCGTGAGATGACCCTGTGCGACGCCGTGGTCCGCAGCGCCCGGGAGGGCCGCTGGGTCAAGATCGGCGAATAAGGAGCGGGCCTATGTTCAAGATCGCCACTCTGGCCGACTGGTTCGGCGTCGGCCTTGTCAACGGCATCCGTGAATCCCACCTCTGCGGCGCCGAGGGCGTCCAGATCTACGCGGCGGGCGAGTTTGACCCCCGCACCGTTTCCAGGGAAATGATCCATACCGTCCGGGACACCGCCCGGAACGAGGGCCAGGCGGTCACCGCCCTGTGCGGCGAGCTGGGCGGCTACGGCTTCGAGATCGCCGCCGACAATCCGGGCAAGCTGTCCTATCTGAAGCAGGTGCTGGAGCTGGCCGACCGGCTGGACTGCCGGGTGGTCACCACCCACATTGGCGTGGTCCCCGGCGACAGATCCGACCCCCGCTACCAGATCATGCTGGAGGCCATGAGCCAGGCCGGCGAGTACGCCCACAAGCTGGGCTCCTACGTGGCGGTGGAGACCGGGCCGGAGCCCATCGCCACCCTGCGGGCCTTCCTGGATGAGTGCGGCCCCGGCGTGGGCATCAACTACGACCCCGCCAACCTGGTCATGGTGGGCGCCGACGACGAGGTCACCGCCGTGGCCACCGCCGGCAGCGCCATCGTACATACCCACGCCAAGGACGGCATCCCCCTGAAGCGGATCCCGCCGGCGGAGTTCTACCACCAGTTTGCCCAGGGCGGTCTGGAGTGGATGGCCACCTGCGGCTGCTGCCAGGAGACTCCCCTGGGCGAGGGCCAGGTCCGCTGGGTCCCCTACCTCACCGCGCTGAAGAACGTGGGCTATAACGGCTATCTCACCATTGAACGGGAGGTCAAGAACGGCGCCGAGGACATCCGCATGGCCGTTTCCTTCCTGCGTAAGACACTGGAAGCTCTGTAACGACAACATACTATAATAGGAGGTTCGCGCTATGATGAAACTTGGTCTCGTATCCGCCATTCTCCCGGATGACAGCTTTGAGCAGGTCATCGACTACGCCGCCAAGGTGGGCTTCTCCTGCGTGGAGGTCTGCTGCTGGCCCCGGGGCAAGGCCGTCCGCCGCTACGCCGGCATCACCCACATCGACCTGAACGAGTGCGACGACGCAAAGCTCCTCTACTACAAGAAGTACGCCGAGGACCGGGGCGTGGCCATCTCCTCCCTGGGCTACTACCCCAACCCCCTGGACGCCGATGAGGAGGCCGCCCAGGTGGCCATCAACCACATCTACCGCCTGATTGACGCCTCCGCGCTCATGGGCGTCAACATGATCACCACCTTCATCGGCCGGGACAAGACCCGCACGGTGGAGGAGAATCTGGACAAGTTCGAGGTGGTATGGAAGCCCATCGTGGCCTACGCCGAGGAGAAGGGCGTGAAGATCGCCATTGAGAACTGCCCCATGCTCTACACCGTCAACGAGTGGCCCGGCGGCAACAACCTGGCCTGCACCCCCTACATCTGGCGTGAGATGTTCCGCCGCATCCCCTCCCCCGCCCTGGGCCTCAACTACGATCCCTCTCACCCCTACCTCATCGGGGCCAGCTATGTCAAGCCCGTCTATGAGTTCAAGGACCGCATCTACCACGTCCACTTCAAGGACATCAAGATTTATCAGGAAAAGGTGGACGACTACGGCTTCTTCTCCTATCCCTCCCTGTGGCACTCTCCCAAGCTGCCCGGCCTGGGCGGCGTGGACTTCGGCGCCTTCGTCTCCGCCCTCAACGACATCCGCTACACCGGCCCCGCCTGCATCGAGGTGGAGGACAAGGCCTATGAGGGCTCTGTGGACGACGTGCGCCGCGGCATTGAGCAGAGCTACCGCTTTATGAGACAGTTCGTATAAATACAAATAAATTGCTGGAGGTATCTGAAAAATGAGCAAGACCAAGGTTGCCGTGCTGGGCTGCGGCTTCATCTCCGAGATCCACGTCTCTTCCTATCAGCGCTTCGTCCATGATGCCGAGGTGGTGGCGGTCTACTCCCACCACGGCGACAAGGCCAAGGCCTTTGCCGAGAAGATGGGCGTTCCCGCCTGGTATGACGATGTTGACCGTCTGCTGGCCGAGTGCGAATGCGACATCATCGACATCTGCCTGCCCAACTTCCTCCACCACGACGTCTGCCTGAAGGCGGCCAACGCCGGCAAGCACGTCATCGTGGAGAAGCCTCTCTGCCTCTCCGTTCAGGAGGCCGACGAGATGATCGCCGCCTGCAAGAAGAACGGCAAGCTGCTGATGTACGCCGAGGAGCTGTGCTTTGCCCCCAAGTATGAGCGGGTGCGCGCCATCGTGGAGAGCGGCGCCGTGGGCAATGTGTACATGCTCAAGCAGTGCGAGAAGCACTCCGGCCCCCACAGCCGCTGGTTCTACGAGTCCAAGACCTCCGGCGGCGGCGTCATGATGGATATGGGCTGCCACGCCATCGCCTGGTTCCTGTGGATGCTGAAGGGTGCGGTGCCCCAGAACGTCTACGGCAACTTCATGCACGTCTACCACGACACCGACGCCGAGGACCACTCCATCACCCAGATCGAGTTCGAGCACAACGGCCGCAAGGTGCTGTGCGTGGGCGAGGACAGCTGGGTCAAGCAGGGCGGTATGCAGGACTGCATCGAGGTCTATGGCGAGAAGGGCGTGTGCTACTCCGACCTGTTCCAGGGCAACTCCTCCCAGATGTACAGCCTGGACGGCTATGACTACGCCAGCGAGAAGGCCGGCGCCACCACCGGCTGGACCTTCCCCATCTTCGAGGAGGCCTTCAACCAGGGCTATCCCCAGGAGCTGACCCACTTCGTGGACTGCGTCCGCAACGGCAAGACCCCTGTCTCTGACGGCGAGTACGGCAAGGCCGTGCTGGAGATCATCCACGCCGCCTACGCCTCCGCCAAGGACGGCCGCAAGGTGGCCCTCCCCTTCCATTCCGACGCCGCCAAGCCTGTGGACAACTGGAGGTAACGCCCATGCGCCGTTTTCCCAATGACGCCGAACTGGGCGCCTATGTGGCCGACCAGCTGGCGGAGATCTTGAAAGCCAAACCGGACGCCGCCTTCTGCATCGCCGCCGGCACCTCCTCCTTCCCCGTGTTTGACGCGCTGAAGGCCCGGGTCAAGTCCGGCGAGCTCTCCTTCGCCAGGGCCAGCTTCTTCGCCATGGACGAGTGGTGCGGTCTCCCTCAGGACGCCGACGGCGCCATGGCCGACTTCCTGCGCCGCCACTTCCTCAACGATATGGACTTCGGCCAGGCCTTCCTCTTTGACGGCATGGCCGATCCCCAATCGGAGTGCGACCGGGCCGAGCGGTTCCTGGCCGACTGCGGCGGGCTGGACGTCATCGTCTTCGGCATCGGCGTCAACGGCCATGTGGCCCTCAATGAGCCGGGCGTGGACCCTGCCCTGCGTACCCATGTGGCGGAGGTCTCCCCCGTCACCGCCACCGTGGCTCAGAAGTATTTTCAGGAAAAGGCCCCCGAGCTGAAGACCGGCGTCACCATCGGCCTGGCCAACGCGGCGGAGGCCGGCAAGGTCATTCTGGTGGCCAACACCCCCGCCAAGCGGGACGCCGTGGAGCGCATCGACGCGCTGGCCTCCGCCGGTACTCCCCAGCGGGAAGTGCCCGCCTCCTTCGCGGCGGCTCTGCCCGGGGCGGAGCTGTTGGTCACGGACGCGGTCTTCGCCTGAACCGGTCAGCCCTCCGCCCCGCCGGGAGCGCCGAGACTGTCCACCAGCTGGCGCATCTCCTGCTTGGAGCGGACGCTGTGGGTCTTCTGGATGACGGCCTGCTTCTCCGCCTCCGTCAGGGACTCAAAACGCCGCATGGCCACCTCGTTCTGGGCCAGGGCCATTCCGAAGCCCAAGGGCAATTCCATGCTCATAGGTCCTCCAGGTCCGCGGCGGGGATGTCGTTCTCCAGGTTGTCCCGGGCCAGGTCGGTGTCGATCTGGGAATAGGCGGCGGAGATGGGCCGCTCATGGAACACCTTCAGCTGGGGTCCGGCGGTGCCGGTCACGATGGGTCTGGCCTTCTTCTTGCCCCGCTTCGCCTTGCCCTGGAGCTCGGGGACCGGCGGCTCCTCGTTTCTCGGCCGCTTGGTCCAGTCGGGCCGGGTCATGCCTTGCTTTGCCATAATAATCACCTCGGAGATAGTTTCTCCGAAGGGCGCGGGATTATCCCGCGCATGAGATCGCAGAAAAAATCACGGAGAATCGCAGAAACAGCGATCCTCCGTGATTTTTTATGTAAGAATATAACTTACTTCTTGGCGCTCACTCTGCGGATGACCAGCAGGACTGCGACCATCAGCCCCAGGGTGACGGGCAGGGCAATCAGCGCCGCCGAGCTGTTCAGGAAGTAGCCCAACACCCCCGCCAGCAGATAGCCCACGAAGGACACCCCGGCGGCGGTCAGCGCGTAGGGCAGCTGGGTGGACACATGGTTCACATGGTCGGAGCGGGCTCCGGCGGAGGCCATGATGGTGGTATCGGAGATGGGCGAGCAGTGGTCGCCGCACACGGCGCCGGCCAGGCAGGCGGCGATGGAGATGACCAGCAGCTCGGAGGTCTCCCCGGTGTCGAACACGTTGCACACCACGGGGATGAGGATGGCGAAGGTGCCCCAGCTGGTGCCAGTGGAGAAAGCCAGGAACAGGGCCACCACAAAGATGATGGCGGGCAGGAACATCTTCAGCGCTCCCGCCGAGGCGGCCACCAGGTCGTGGACGTAGAACTTGGCGCCCAGCAGGCCGGTCATGCCGGACAGGGTCCACGCCATGGTCAGGATCAGCACGGGGGCCACCATGGCCTTGAAGCCCTCGGGGATGCACTCAGTGAACTCCTTGAAGGACATGACGCCCCGGAGCAAATAGAACGCGAAGGTCACCAGCAGGGTCACCACGCTGCCCAGAACCAGGCCCCGGGAGGCATCGGCGTCGGCGAAGGCGGTGACAAAGCTCTTCCCGGAGAAGAAGCCGCCGGTGTAGACCATGCCGATGATGCAGCTGACGATGAGCACCGCCACGGGGAACACCAGGTCGATGACCGTGCCCTTGGCCTGGGCGGGCGCCTCGTCCTCCTCGCCGTAGGGGCGGGCGTCGGTGGTGAACAGGTCGCCCTTCATGGCGTTGGCTTCGTGCAAGCGCATGGGGCCGTAATCCAGTTTTGCGGCGGCCACGACCACCACCATCAGCAGGGTGGTCAGGGCGTAAAAGTTATAGGGGATAGTGTGCAGGAACATGGTAAAGCCGTTGATGTCGGACCCCTCCGGCACGGAGGAGGTGACGGCGGCCGCCCAGCTGGACACCGGGGCGATGATGCAGATGGGGGCGGCGGTGGCGTCGATCAGGTAGGCCAGCT
>JBJEYO010000148.1:0-1517 GCA_051886935.1 Candidatus Enterenecus sp.
CGGGGTCGTTGGCCAGGTTGGTGAACAGCACGGTACGGTCGATGGCGCCGGTGCGCTTGAACTCCTGGACGAAGAACTCGGACTCCTCGAAGGTGATACCGATGGCGGCGAACACCACGGCGAAGTTGGCGGCCTCATCGCCCAGCACCTTGGCCTGACGGGCGATCTGGGCGGCCAGCTGGGCGTGGGGCAGACCGGAGCCGGAGAAGATGGGCAGCTTCTGGCCACGGACCAGGGTGTTCAGGCCGTCGATGGTGGACACGCCGGTCTGAATGAACTCGTTGGGGTAGTCGCGGGCGGCGGGGTTCATGGGCAGACCGTTGATGTCACGGTACTCCTCGGCCAGAATCTCGGGGCCGCCGTCGATGGGCTGGCCCATGCCGTTGAACACGCGGCCCAGCATGTCGCTGGAGACGCCCAGCTGCAGGGGGTGGCCCAGGAAGCGGACCTTGGACTGGGCCAGGTTGATGCCGGCGGCGGACTCGAACAGCTGGACCACGGCGGTGTCGCCGTTGACCTCCAGCACCTTGCCGCGGCGGATGCCGCCGTCAGGCAGCTCCACTTCCACCAGCTCGTCATAGGTGACGTTTTCAACCATCTTGACCATCATCAGAGGAGACGCGATCTCCTGAATGGTTTTATACTCTCGGATCACAGTTCCTCACCTGCCTTTTCAATCACTGCGTCAATCTCTTTCTCCATGGTCGCTCTGATGTCAGCGTAGACCTGAGCGTACTCGTCGGCGGGCACGGACTTGGCGCGGCCGATCTTCTCACGGCTGCCGATGGCGAACAGCTCGGCGGCGGGCGCGCCCTTCTCGATGGCGGTCCGGCACAGCTTGTCGTAGTCCAGGATCATGGCCAGCAGCTTCTCCTGCCGGTCATAGCTGGAGTAGGAGTCGATGTCCACAAAGGAGTTCTGCTGCAGGAAGTCCTCGCGGATCATACGGGCGGTCTCCAGGGTCAGCTGATCGTTGGGGGACAGGGAGTCCTTACCGACCAGCTGGACGATCTCGTTCAGGCTGGACTCGCTCTGGAGGATGGTCATGGCCTTCTCGCGGTTCTGGAGGAAGTCACGGCCCAGGTTCTCGTCAAACCAGGGCTTCAGGGAGTCCAGGTACAGGGAGTGGGAGGTCAGCCAGTTGATGGCGGGGAAGTGGCGCTTGTAGGCCAGCTGAGCGTCCAGGGCCCAGAACACCTTGGTGATACGCATGGTGCCCTGGGAAACAGGCTCGGACAGGTCGCCGCCCGGAGGGGACACGGCGCCCACGGCAGTCAGGGAGCCGGTACGGTCGTCGCTGCCCAGGCAGGCCACGGAGCCGGCGCGCTCGTAGAACTGGGCCAGACGGGAGGACAGATAGGCGGGGTAGCCTTCCTCGCCGGGCATCTCCTCCAGACGGCCGGACATCTCACGCAGAGCCTCGGCCCACCGGGAGGTGGAGTCGGCGATGACGGCCACGTCATAGCCCATGTCGCGGAAGTACTCGGCGATGGTGATGCCGGTGTAGATGGACGCCT
>JBJEYO010000149.1:0-1512 GCA_051886935.1 Candidatus Enterenecus sp.
AAGGAGCCGTAGGCATAGCCGAAGAGCTCGTCCATGGTGCAGCCGTCGTCGAAGGTGAGGCCCACGCCGTTGCCCAGGGACATCTTCAGCACGGCCTCTGCCACGCCGCCGAAGCCGGGGGTGTAGGCGGCCTTGACCTTGCCCTTCTTCATGAGCTTGTTCACGGTCTTGAAGGTCTCCTTCAGGGAGTTTGCCGCGGGCAGGCCGTCGGGGCCATATTCCGGGCACAGCCACACCACAGGGTGGCCGGCTTCCTTAAACTCGGGGGAGACAATGTTGCCGATCTTGTCCGTGGTCACCGCGAAGGAGACCAGGGTGGGCGGCACGTCCAGGTCCTCGAAGCTGCCACTCATGGAGTCCTTGCCGCCGATGGCAGCAATCTCCAGCTCCTTCTGGGCCCGGAAGGCACCCAGCAGGGCGGCCAGAGGCTGGCCCCAGCGGTTGGGGTCCTTGCCCAGCTTCTGGAAGTACTCCTGGAAGCTCAGGTAGGTTTCCTTCAGGTTGGCGCCGGTGGCCACCAGCTTGGAGACCGACTCGATGACTGCCAGGTAGGCCCCGTGGTAGGGGCTCTTTTCCGTAATATAGGGGTTGTAGCCCCAGGCCATCAGGGAGCAGGTATCAGTATCCTTCTCCTCCATGGAGATCTTGTTCACCATGGCCTGGGTGGGGGTGAGCTGATACTTGCCGCCGAAGGGCATGAGGACGGTGCCGCTGCCGATGGTGGAGTCAAACCTCTCGGACAGGCCCCGCTTGGAGCACACGTTCAGGTCCTGAGCCAGGTCCAGCAGGCCCTGGGAGAAGTCCTGCACCTGGTCCTTCAGGATGGACTCGGGCTGGGCGGTAATGGCGGTGATGTGCTTTTCCACGCCGTTGGTGTCCAGGAAGGCCCGGGAGATATCCACGATGTTCTTCCCGTTCCACTTCATGGTGAGGCGGCCCTTGTCGGTAACGGTGGCCACCACGGTGGACTCCAGGTTTTCAGAGGCGGCCAGCTCCATGAACCGGGCAGCGTCCTTGGCCTCCACCACCACAGCCATTCTCTCCTGGGATTCGCTGATGGCAAGCTCGGTGCCGTCCAGGCCCTCGTACTTCTTGGGCACGGTGTTCAGGTCGATCTCCAGACCCTCGGCCAGCTCGCCGATGGCAACGGACACGCCGCCGGCGCCGAAGTCGTTGCAGCGCTTAATGAGGCGGGAGGCCTCGGGGTTGCGGAACAGGCGCTGGAGCTTGCGCTCCTCGGGGGCGTTGCCCTTCTGGACCTCTGCCCCGCAGCTTTCCAGGGACTCCATGGTGTGGGACTTGGAGGAGCCGGTGGCGCCGCCGCAGCCGTCACGGCCGGTGCGGCCGCCCAGGAGGATCACCACGTCCCCGGGATCGGGACGCTCCCGGCGGACATTTTCCGCAGGGGCGGCGGCGATGACCGCGCCGATCTCCATGCGCTTGGCAGCGTAGCCGGGGTGATAAAGCTCGTCCACCTGACCGGTGGCAAGGCCGATCTGGTTGCCGTAGGAG
>JBJEYO010000150.1:0-1510 GCA_051886935.1 Candidatus Enterenecus sp.
ACCCGGAGATCAACCACGGCATCAACGACCTGATCACCTCCTTCGGCTTCGTGCTGGTCAGCGAGGACGCGGTGGCCTATCACGAGGACCACGCCCCCCGGAAAGTACTGAACCAGTGGACCTTCCAGGCCCGTATGTACAACGCCGCCCGCTATGTGTGCGGGCAGCCGGACATGCAGCTCATCCAGCTGGTGTCCTTCGGCTGCGGCACCGACGCCATCACCGGCGACGAGGTGCGCTCCATTCTGGAGGAGGGCGGCAAACTGTACACCCAGCTGAAGATCGACGACATCAGCAATCTGGGCGCGGTGAAGATCCGTGTCCGCTCCCTGATGGCGGCCATGGAGGAACGGAACAGGCAGGACGCCGCCAGAAAGGAGATCGCGCATGGCTGAACTGAAATATGACAAGGACGGACGGCTCCTCTTTACCAAGGAGATGAAGGAGGAGTACACCATCCTCTTTCCCACCATGCTGCCCGTCCACTTCGGGCTCATCGCCCGCATCTTTGAGACCGAGGGCTACAAGGTCAAAATGCTGACCACCAGCCACCGGGGCATCGTGGACGAGGGTCTGAAGTACGTCCACAACGACACCTGCTATCCCGCCCTGCTGGTCATCGGCCAGCTCATCGACGCGGTGAAGAACGGCGGCTACGACCCCCACAAGGTGGCCCTGCTCATCACCCAGACCGGCGGCGGCTGCCGGGCCTCCAACTACATTCACCTGCTGCGCAAGGCGCTGGTAAAAGCCGGTCTGGAGTACATCCCCGTCATCTCCCTGAACCTGTCCGGCCTGGAGAAGAACCCCGGCTTCAATCTGAGCCTGGGCATGATGCTGAAAGCCGTGTTCGCCATGATGTACGGCGACATCATCGTGCAGTGCGCCAACCAGGTGCGGCCCTATGAGGTCAACCCCGGCGAGACCGACCGGGCCATCCAGGAGCTGGAGGACTTCCTGCTGGCGGAGATGACCGCCGGCCGGGGCCAGTCCTTCAAGAGTATGCAGAAGTATTTCGACCACATCGTGGCCCGGCTGAAGGCCATCCCCGTGGCGGGCGAGCCCAAGGTCCGCGTGGGCGTGGTGGGCGAGATCTATGTGAAGTTCTCCCCCCTGGGCAACAACAATCTGGAGGAGTTTCTGCTCTCCGAGGGCGCGGAGCCCGTGGTGCCCGGCCTGACCGACTTTATCATCTTCAAGATTTACAACCGCGAGGTGGATGTGGGCATCTACGGCGGCCTGCTGGCGAAAAAGGCGCTGTGCAAGGTCATGAAGGGCTATGTGGAAAAGTGCCAGCGGGCCATGATCGCCGCCATGGAAAAGGGCGGCTTCCGCGCTCCCGGCACCTTTGAGGACCTCCGTGAACTGATTCAGGGCTATCTGGGCGAGGGCAACAAGATGGGCGAGGGCTGGCTGCTCACCGCCGAGATGCTGGAGCTCATCCACTCCGGCACGCCCAACATCGTCTGCACCCAGCCCTTCGGCTGCCTGCCCAACCACATCGTGGGCA
>JBJEYO010000151.1:0-7353 GCA_051886935.1 Candidatus Enterenecus sp.
TCGAGATCAAGATGGGCCAGGGCGCCAAGCCCGGCATCGGCGGCCACCTGCCGGGGGCCAAGATCGTGGGGGACGTGTCCCGCACCCGCATGATCCCGGAGGGCTCTGACGCCATCTCCCCCGCCCCCCACCACGACATCTACTCCATCGAGGACCTGCGGCAGCTGGTATTCTCCCTGAAGGAGGCCACCAACTACCAAAAGCCGGTCATCGTCAAGGTGGCGGCAGTCCACAACATCGCGGCCATCGCCAGCGGCATCGCCCGCAGCGGCGCGGACATCATCGCCATCGACGGCTTCCGGGGCGGCACCGGGGCCGCCCCCACCCGCATCCGGGACAACGTGGGCATCCCCATCGAGCTGGCCCTGGCGGCGGTGGACCAGCGGCTGCGGGACGAGGGCATCCGCAACAACGTCTCCCTGGTGGTGGGCGGCAGCATCCGCAGCGCCGCCGATGTGGTCAAGGCCGTGGCCCTGGGGGCCGACGCCTGCTACATCGCCACGGCGGCCCTATTGGCCCTGGGCTGCCACCTCTGCCGCACCTGCCAGAGCGGCAAGTGCAACTGGGGCATCGCCACCCAGCGGCCCGAGCTGGTCAAGCGGCTGAACCCTGACATCGGCAGCCGCCGCCTGGTCAATCTCATGACCGCCTGGCAGCACGAGATCAAGGAGATGATGGGCGGCATGGGCATCAACTCCATCGAGAGCCTGCGGGGCAATCGGCTCATGCTGCGGGGCGTGGGCCTCAACGACCGGGAGCTTTCCATACTCGGCATTTCTCACGCGGGGGAGTGACCCTATGAAACGAGTTTATGTGAATGAAAAGTGGTGCCTGGGGTGCCACCTGTGCGAATACAACTGCGCCTTTGCCAACTCCGGCATGACGGACATGGTCAAGGCCCTGAAGGATAAGCCCCTCTTTCCCCGCATCCATGTGGAGGGGGACGAGAAGATCTCCTTCGCCGTGTCCTGCCGCCACTGCACCGACCCCATCTGCGTCAGGAGCTGCATCTCCGCCGCCCTGTCCGTCCGGGACGGGGTGATTCGGGTGGACCGGGAGCGGTGCGTGGGGTGCCTGACCTGCATCCTGGTGTGCCCCTACGGGGCTCTGGCCCAGGGGCCGGACGGGATCATGCAGAAGTGCGAGCTCTGCCTGGACAATTCCCGGGGGGAGCCCGCCTGCGTGACTGGCTGTCCCAACAAGGCCATCGTCTACGAGGAGAGGTGATCGGAATGGGCCAATACGTCATCATCGGCAACGGCGTGGCCGCCGCTGGCTGCATCGAAGGAATACGAAGTGCTGACAAGGTCTCCCCAATTACAGTTGTCTCCGGGGAAAACCATCCGGTGTACTGCCGCCCGCTGATCTCCTACTACCTGGAGGGGAAGGCAAAGCCCGACCGGATGAATTACCGCCCCGCCGATTTCTATGAGAAAAACAGCTGCACAGTCCTGTACGGGAGACAGGCGGTGGGGCTCGACACCGAAAAGAAGTCCGTCCTGCTGGACGACGGCGCCGCCCTGCCCTACACGGCGGTCTGCGTGGCCGCCGGCTCCTCCCCCTTTGTCCCTCCCTTCCGGGGGCTGGACACGGTGGGCAAAAAGTACACCTTCCTGACCCTGGACGACGCCTTGGCACTGGAACAGGCTCTGACACCGGACAGCCGGGTTTTGATCGTGGGGGCGGGTCTCATCGGTCTGAAGTGCGCCGAGGGCATTTTCGGCCGGGTGGGGAGCATCACGGTGTGCGACCTGGCCCCCCGGGTCCTGTCCAGCATTCTGGACGACGAGTGCGCCGCCGTCATGCAGGGCTGCCTGGAGGAGCACGGCGTCCGGTTTATGCTGGGCGACACCGCCGAGGCATTCAACGGGAACACCGCCGTCATGAAAAGCGGCCAGGCGGTAGACTTTGACATCCTGGTCCTGGCGGTGGGCGTGCGGGCCAACCTGTCCCTGGTGAAAGATGCCGGCGGGGCGGTGGAGCGGGGTATCCTGGTGGATTCCCGTATGCAAACCTCTCTGGCGGGCGTGTACGCCGCCGGGGACTGCGCGGAGGGGGAGGACATCTCCCTGGGGCGGAAGCGGGTGCTGGCCATCCTGCCCAACGCCTACATACAGGGCCGGTGCGCCGGGGTCAACATGGCCGGCGGCGCGGAGGAGTTTGCCAAGGCCATCCCCATGAACTCCATCGGCTTTTTCGGGCTCCACGCCATGACCGCCGGCACCTGCTTCCCGCCCGAGGAGGGCGGCGAGGTCTGCGAGGAGCGGTCGGAGGGAAAACTCAAGCGGCTGTTCAGCCGGGACGGGGTGCTGACCGGGTTCATCCTCATCGGGGACACCGCCCGCGCCGGAATCTACACCTCCCTCATCCGGGAGCGCACGCCATTGGGTACAATTAACTATGATTTGCTCAAAAAGTCGCCAACTTTCGCCGCTTTTTCGGCGGAAATCCGTGGTCAAAAATTCGGAGGTGTGGTATAGTATGCAGCGAATTGACGCCGCGGGCCTTGACTACAGGGCCCTGAACGACATCCTGCGCGCCGCCGACGGCGACTGCGCCGTCACGGGCTGCCTCGGCCAGCGGTTCATCGCCGCCGGCATGGGCAAACGCTCCGTCACCATCGAGGGCGTGCCCGGCAACGCCCTGGGCGCCTACCTGAACGGCGCGGAGATCACGGTCTACGGCAACGCCCAGGACGCCGTGGGCGACACCATGAACGACGGCCGGATCATCATTCACGGCCACATCGGGGACGCGGCGGGCTACGCCATGCGGGGCGGAGAGATCCTCGTAAGGGGCGACGCCGGCTACCGGGCCGGCATCCACATGAAGGCCTACGAAGAGAAGGTCCCGGTCATGGTCATCGGCGGCTGCGCCGGCAGCTTTCTGGGGGAGTACCAGGCCGGCGGCATGATCGTGGTGCTGGGCCTGGACCGGGGTGAGCGCCGGATCGTGGGCAACTTCCCCTGCACGGGGATGCACGGCGGAAAGATGTACCTGCGGGGGGACTGCGGCGGTGTGCGCTTCCCTGACCAGGTGTCCGCCGTTCCCGCCTCCCCCCGGGACATGGAGGAGATCCGCGGCTGCGTCCATGACTTCTGCGGGGCCTTCGGACTGGACCCGGACCGGGTGCTGGACGCCCCGTTCACCGTGGTCACGCCGGACAGCCGCAATCCCTATCAGCAGATGTATGTTCCAAACTAACGGAAAGAGGGGCGACCCATGAAGTATTCCGCCCAGGAAGTCAAACAGTACGTGGAGGAGACCGGAGTCAAGTTTATCCGGCTGGCCTTCTGCGACATCTTCGGCAGACAGAAAAATATCTCCATCATGCCCGACGAGCTGGAGCGGGCCTTCACCTGCGGCATCGCCATTGACGCCTCCGCCATCGCCGGTTTTGGGGACGAGGCCCGCTCGGACCTGTTCCTGCGCCCCGACCCCTCCACCCTGGCGGACCTGCCCTGGCGGCCGGAGAACGGCCGGGTGGTGCGTATGTTCTGCGACATCACCCGCCCCAACGGCCAGGCCCTGGAGACCGACTGCCGGAACCTTCTGAAAAAGGCCGCGGCCGACGCCGCCGACGCCGGGTACTCCTTCGCCTTCGGCCCCGAGATCGAGTTCTACCTGTTCCGGCTGGACGAATACGGAAACCCCACCGTTCAGCCCCACGACAACGCCGGGTATCTGGACATCGCCCCCGAGGACCGGGGGGAGAATGTGCGCCGGGAGATCTGCCTGACCCTGGAGCAGATGGGCATCGCGCCGGAGAGTTCCCACCATGAGGAGGGCCCCGGCCAGAATGAGATCGACTTCCGCTACTCCGAGCCCCTCACTGCCGCGGACAACGCGGTGACCTTCTGCGCAGTGGTCCGCACCATCGCCGCCCGAAACGGCCTGTACGCCGACTTCTCCCCCAAGCCCCTGCCCCACCGGCCGGGCAGCGGCATGCACATCAACATCTCCGTCAAAGGCCCCGGCGGCGACCCCATGCCCGCCGTCATCGCCGGCATTATGGACAAGATCCCGGAGATGACCCTCTTTCTCAACCCCCGGGAGGATTCCTACGCCCGGCTGGGCGGCCGCAAGGCGCCGGGATACATCTCCTGGTCCTCGGAGAACCGCTCCCAGCTCATCCGCATTCCCGCCGCCGTGGGAGAGTACCGCCGGGCGGAGCTGCGCTCCCCCGATCCCGCCGCCAACCCCTATCTGGCCTTCACCCTGCTCATCCGGGCGGGGTTGTACGGCATTGGCCGCGGGCTGACCCTGCCCGCCCCCGCGGATTTCAACCTTTACACCGCCGGGCCGGAGGTGCTGTCCCGCTATGAGAAGCTGCCCGGCTCCCTGGCCGAGGCCAGGCGCATCGCCGCCGGCGGCTCCTTCGCGGCGGAGCATCTCCCCGCCCCGATCATCGCGGCATACTGCGGTCAGTGAACCTGCGCTGACCGCTATCTTTTGTGGCAAGGAGGGAGCAGGATGGTCTTTCAAACCCACACTTACAGCGTACTTGTGGTCTCCGCCGCGGAAAAGTTCAGCGCGTCCCTGACCGCCCTGCTGCCCGCCGGCGACTACTGGCCGGTGCGCACCGCGGGCAGCGCCGCCGAGGCCCGCCGGCTCCTGCCGGAGCAGAGCTGGGACATCGTGGTCATCAACTCCCCGCTGCCCGACGAGTCCGGCGCCCACCTGGCCGTCGATGTCTGCGCCGGCAGCGACGCCTGCGCTCTGCTCTTTGTGAAAAACGACGACCTGTTCGGCGACGTGTCCGCCCAGGTGCTGGAGTACGGCGTGCTCACCGTGGCCAAGCCCACCTCCGAGGCCTCCGTCCTGCTGGCCCTGCGCGCCCTGTGCGCCGCCCGGGAGCGCGTCCGGCGGCTGGGCCAGCGGCAGGCCTCCGTGGAGGAGAAGATCGCCGAGATCCGGGTGGTCAACCACGCCAAATGGCTGCTCATCCAGCACCGGGGCATGACCGAGGCCGAGGCCCACCGGCACATCGAAAAACAGGCCATGGACACCCGCTCCACCCGGCGGGCCGTGGCCGACGGCATCATCCAGACCTATGAACCGTACTGATTCCATTTCTGCCTGGAGGCGAGCAATATGAACGATTTACATGAGGAGTGCGGCGTGTTCGGCGTCTACTCCCCCACCCCCTATTCCATTGCCGACACCGTCTACTACGGCCTGTACGCCCTTCAGCACCGGGGCCAGGAGAGCTGCGGCATCGTGGTGTGTGACGACGGCGTGTTCGCCTCCCACCGGGACCTGGGACTGGTGAACGACGTGTTCTCCAAGGATGTGATGGCCAAGTTCCCCCAGGGGAGCATGGCCGTGGGCCATGTGCGCTACGGCACCACCGGCCGGAACGTCCGCGCCAACTGCCAGCCCATGGAGGTCAACCACCAGAAGGGCAAGATGGCCCTGGCCCACAACGGCAACCTGAGCAACGCCATGGAGCTGCGTACCCAGCTGGAGCTGTCGGGCGCCATCTTCCACTCCACCAGCGACACCGAGATCATCGCCTATATCGTCACCCGGGAGCGGCTCACCGCCCCCTCCATTGAGGAGGCCCTCAGCCGGGCCATGGATACCCTGGAGGGCGCCTACTCCCTGGTGCTCATGTCCGCCGCCAAGCTCATCGCCGCCCGGGACCCCCACGGCTTCCGGCCCCTGTGCTACGGCCGCACGGCGGACGGGCGCTACGTGGTGGCCTCCGAGAGCTGCGCCCTCCAGGCGGTGGGCGCGGTTTTTGAGCGGGATTTGCTCCCTGGAGAAATAGTGGTATTTGACAAATCCGGCATTCACAGTTATCATAAGCATTGTAACCGGGCGGAGCCGAAGATCTGCATCTTCGAGTATATCTACTTCGCCCGGCCCGACTCGGTCATCGGCGGGGTGTCCGTCCACGCCGCCCGGCTGCGGGCGGGGGCCGTGCTGGCCCGCCGGCACCCGGTGGAGGCCGATGTGGTGGTGGGCGTGCCCGACTCCGGGCTGGACGCCGCCCTGGGCTTCTCCCAGGCCTCCGGCATCCCCTACGGCATCGGGCTGATCAAAAACAAATACATCGGCCGCACCTTCATCTCCCCCGGCCAGGAACAGCGGGTGGACCAGGTGAAGATCAAGCTCAACCCCGTCCGAGAGACGGTGGAGGGCAAGCGGGTGGTCCTCATCGACGACTCCATCGTCCGGGGCAACACCTGCGGCCGCATCGTGAAGCTGCTGCGGGAGGCCGGCGCCAGGGAGATCCACCTGCGCATCTCCGCACCCCCCTTCCTGAACCCCTGTTATTACGGCACAGACATCGACTCCCGGGACAACCTGGTAGCCTGCCATCACACGGTGGAGGAGATCGCCGCCCTGCTGGGGGCGGACAGTCTGGGCTACCTCCCCCTGGAGGATCTGAAGGAGCTGGTGGGCCACAGCGGCTACTGCTCCGCCTGCTTCGACGGGAACTACCCCACCGCCATTCCACTGGATACCCAAAAGGACCGCTTTGAGCGCAAGCTGTCCGAGGTACATAAAAACCATTGAATGAGGAGAAGGAAAACATGGAAAAGCTGTACGAGGGAAAGAGCAAGATCGTCTACGCCGGCGAGGAGCCGGGCACCTGTGTCATCAAGTACAAGGACACCGCCACCGCCGGCAACGGCGCCAAGAAGGAGGACCTCCCCGGCAAGGGCAAGCTCAACGCCGAGATCTCCAACATTATCTTCGACTACCTGATGAAAAACGGCGTCAAGACCCACCTGCTCCAGGTCATCGACGACACCACCGTCCTGGTGAAGAAGGCCGACATCGTCATGGTGGAGGTTGTGGTGCGCAACGTGGCCGCCGGCAGCTTCTCCAAGAAATACGGCGTGCCCGAGGGCTCCCCCCTGAAGAACACCGTGGTGGAGTTCAGCTACAAGAGCGACGAGCTGGGCGACCCCATGATCAACGACTGCCAGATCACCGCCCTGGGCATCGCCACCCAGGCCGAGCTGGACGAGCTGCGGGCCCAGTCCCTGGAGATCGACCGTCTGCTGGTGGACCTGTTCGCCAAGGCCGGCATCCGGCTCATCGACTTCAAGCTGGAGTTCGGCCGCACCGCCGACGGCGAGCTCATCCTGTGCGACGAGATTTCCCCCGACACCTGCCGCTTCTGGGACGCCGAGACCAACGAGAAAATGGACAAGGACCGCTTCCGCCGGGACATGGGCAACGTGCTGGGCGGCTACCGGGACGTGCTCTCCCGTCTGAAGGGCTGAGCGGCAAATAACAGACCATAAAGAAACAGGGCCGGCGTGAGGTTACTCACGCCGGCCCTGAGACTGTCGAAAAAGGCTTCGCCTTTTCCGACAATTCTTTGCAGTCCGCTGC
>JBJEYO010000152.1:0-34261 GCA_051886935.1 Candidatus Enterenecus sp.
TGCGGATCCGGTGGATCTCATTCGCCAGATCGCAAAAATCGGCAGAGAGAATAGAAGGGGCGATCTTGACCATAAATATCTCATCCTTTCAGCGAAAGCGCCCGCCCGCGGCGGGCCCGTCCGGGGCGCCGGCCCCGGCACCGCCCGGCCGGAGGGCACATAGGATAGGGCACGCGGAGGTCGCCGCCGGCACCGCCGGGAGGCTTCCCGGAACTCCCGCTGGCTCCCGGCGCTGGCCGCGCCGGCGTGCCGCACCTGAATAGCCATCCGGCGGAGGAGCCCTCCGCCGGGTGGCCTCTGATTTTATACGGCCGTTTTCGCTTTTTGTACATTTTACCCCATTCCGGGCCATAAGTCAATCGGCGGGTCTGTTTCCCTTGACATAGGGCGGTATTCCGCAGTAAAATAGATTGGTATCCAAATACCCTCCCCGGAAGGAGCGTGCCGCCATGTCCTATGTGAAAAAGAAAAGCGTGCTGCCCGTCTATTTCGTGGGCATCGTCTGGCTGCTGTGGGCCATATTCGGCTCCCTGTCCCGGCCCATCGACTATGTGCTGGCCGCCGGCGTGTCCATCATCGCCTATCTCCTGGGAAAGATTATCTTCCCTGACCGGGGCTATGAGACCGCCGCCCAGGAGCAGCCCAAAGCCCAGGCCGAGCCCGCTCCCGCCAAAAAGGAGGAGCCCAAGCCGGCCTATTCCCCCGAGATCCAGGCTCTCATCACCGAGCGGGACCGGGCGGTGGGTGAGATGCGCCGGCTGAACGACGCCATCAAGGACGAGACCATCTCCACCCAGATCAGCCGTCTGGAGACCACCACCGGCAAGATCGTGGACGCGGTGGTGGATAAGCCCGCCAAGCTGCCCCAGATCCGCAAATTCATGAACTACTACCTGCCCACCACCCTGAAGCTGCTCAACGCCTACGACCGCATGGACTCCACCGGAGTGGACGGAGCCAACATCACCGGCACCAAGGGCAAGATCGAAGACATGCTGGAGACCATCTGCACCGCCTTCGACAAACAGCTGGACGCCCTCTACGGCGAGGAGGCCCTGGACATTTCCACCGACATCACCGTCATGGAGCAGATGCTGGCCCAGGAGGGTCTGGGCGGCATGACCATGGACGCCAACGGCTGACCCCAGCCGCACCCGAACCACACATCTATCATGGGAGGAATATACTATGCCTGACAACACCGATCTGATCCCCGAGCTGACCCTGACCCCTGAGCTGAACACCGCAGCCGCCGCGGCCCAGGCTCCCGCCGCCCCCGAGCTGACCCTGGAGCCCACCCTGACCGTGGACGACACCGCCGCGGCCCAGGCCGCCGCCCAGGCCCAGCGGGACGCCAACGCCGTCAAGCTGGACGAGAGCCAGCTCACCGAGGCCGAGCGCAAAATGGTGAACGATTTCTCCGAGAAGATCGACATCACCGACTCCGCCCAGGTGCTGCAGTACGGCGCCGCCGCCCAGAAGAACATCGCCTCCTTCTCCGAGAACGCCCTGAACAACGTGCGTACCAAGGATCTGGGCCAGGTGGGCGAGGCCCTGTCCTCCCTGGTGGTGGAGCTGAAGACCTTCGGCCAGGAGGAAAAGAGCGGCATCCGGGGCTTCTTCCAGAAGAAGAAGAACCAGGCCACCGCCCTGAAGGCCAGCTATGACAAGGCCGAGGTCAACGTGGACAAGATCGCCTCCATCCTGGAGGGCCACCAGGTCACCCTGATGAAGGACATCGCCATGCTGGACCAGATGTACGACCTGAACACCAAGTATTATAAGGAGCTGACCATGTATATCCTTGCCGGTAAGAAGGCGCTGGAGAAGGCCCGCTCCGAGACGCTGGAGGAGCTGCGCAAGAAGGCTGCCGAGACCGGCGCCCAGGAGGACGCCCAGAAGTACAACGACTACGCCAACCTGTGCAACCGCTTTGAGAAGAAGATCCACGACCTGGAGCTGACCCGGATGATCTCCATCCAGATGGGCCCCCAGACCCGCCTCATTCAGAACAACGACACCCTGATGCTGGAGAAGATTCAGTCCTCCCTGGTGAACACCATCCCCCTGTGGAAGAGCCAGATGGTGCTGGCCCTGGGCCTGGAGCACAGCCGTCAGGCCACCGCGGCCCAGTCCGCCGTCACCAACATGACCAACGACCTGCTGCGTCAGAACGCGGAGATGCTGAAGATGGGCACCATCGAGACCGCCAAGGAGGCCGAGCGCTCCGTGGTGGACATCGAGACCCTGCAGCACACCAACCAGCAGCTCATCTCCACCCTGGACGAGGTCATGCAGATTCAGAAGGACGGCGCCCAGAAGCGCAAGGAGGCCGAGCTGGAGCTGGGCCGCATCGAGGGCGAGCTGAAGCAGAAACTGCTGGAACTGCGCGGCTGATTTCAGCGAGCCCGGGACCCAGCGCAGCTGGGACGGCGGCTCATACCGCCGCACAAGTGTTTTGCGCAGCAAACCCTTGAAATCGACGGAATTCATTTCCGGCGATTTGAATTCAATCTGGGGCCCCCGGACGGCTCTGCCGTCTGGGGACGAGCTGAAGCAGAAACTGCTGGAGCTGAGAGGCTAAAAGAACACCGCTCCCCAACACCTCTCCCGAAAGGAGATGCCTATGAACATCCTGAAAAAACAGAGCGTGGCCTGGATCATCACCCTGGTCATGGTCATCGCCGCCATCGGCATCGGCCGGGCCAAGGCCAACGCCAGCGTTGACACGCCCGCTCCCGGGCCGGCCCACTCCGCCTCCGCCGACACCTGCTACGTCTACGACTACGCCGGGGTCCTCTCCGAGGACGAGCTGACCAAGCTCTCCAACATCAACAGTTCCCTGCTGAACAGCAAGGATGTGGTCATCGCCTGCGTCACCGTCAACTACGGCCGCTCTGACCTGTACGAGTACGCCATGAACCAGGCCGAGAAGATCGGCCTGCGGGAGAATGACTTCATCGTGGTGCTGGACATCTCAGGGGACAACTACTGGCTGATCCAGGGCGCCGGGCTCATCGACCAATTCTCCGATGACGACTGCGCCGACTACGCCTGGGACTACATGGAGTCCTACTTTGCCGAAGGCGACTACGGCGGCGCCCTTGTGTCCCTGGCGGGCGCCCTGTCCGACTGGTACCGCGCCAACTATTGACGAAAAGGAGGAATTGCTGTGGGAGATATTATTCTTGCCATCGTCATTCTGGCCATCGTGATTCTCCTTTTGAGTGAGGCGTCACGGTACCGCCGCTACCGGGGCGGCTATTATGGTCCCACCTATGTCTACCGTCCCTTCTTTATCTTCCGGCCCCGGCCTCCCAGGCCCCCCAGACCGCCCCGCGCGCCCCGCGGCGCAGGTCCCCGGCCCGGTCCCGGCCCCCGGCCCGGCGGCAGTCCCAGACCGCCCCAGGGTCCCAGACCCGGCGGCTCCTTCGGCGGGCCCCGTCCCGGCGGCCCCGCGGGCGGCGGACGCACTCCTCCCCCCTCCCGTCCCTCCGGCGGCTCTTTCGGCGGCGGACGGCCCATGGGCGGAGGCCGCTCCGGCGGTTCCTTCGGCGGCGGCCGTTCCGGCGGCTCCTTCGGGGGCGGGCGCTCCATGGGCGGCGGAGGACGCTCCATGGGCGGCGGTGCCCGCGGCGGCGGACGCAGATAAGTACAAAAATTGCCCGCTGGCTTCCGCCAGCGGGCAATTCCCGTTTTTTTACCGCATTTTCAGCAGCCGCTCGATCTTCTTATACAGCAGGAAGGTCAGCACCGACACCAGCACGCCCTTCACCAGGTTGAAGGGCACCACCGCAAACAGCACCAGGGTGGACACGCTGTTGATGGCCCCGTTGACCTTGGTGCCCATGGCCACCAGGGTCTCCAACGGCAGGCCATACAGGGCGGAGAAGGCAGGTAGCAGATACACTGCGTTGAACAGGCTTCCGAACACCGTCATGGTGACGGTGCCCACGGCCATGCCGGCCAGAGCGCCCTTCTTGGTCTTGAAGCGGTGATAGAGGATGGTGGCGGGCAGAACGAAGGAGCAGCCCACCACGAAGTTGGCGAAGTCGCCCACAAAGGCGGTGGTGGTGCCCTTCAGCAGCAGCTTCAGGATCACCTTCACCAGCTCACACACCACGCCGGCCACCGGCCCCAGGGAGAAGGAGCAGATGAGCACCGGCACCTCGCTGAAGTCGATCTCATAGAAGCTGGGGGCGAAGGGCAGCGGGAACTCCAGGTACATGAGCACCGCGGCCACGGCGGCGAACACGCCGATGTACGCCGCCCGGCGGGCGGAGGACTGGCGGGGCGTCTTCAGCCACAGCCGCTCCACCAGCATGGCCGCCACGAACAGCGCGATGAACACCAGCAGGCACACCAGCAGAAAGGCCACGTTCTCCTGGGCCGCCGTCCACAGCTTTTGCAGTTTTTCCAACATAAAAATAGACCTCCTATGATAAATTGAAACACCTGAAAGCCAATGCCTTACAGATGCAGCAACTTACATGGGAGGAGCTGTGCACATCTTCTTCCATCCGGACTATACCGTTGGTCCCGGAGTTTCACCGGGTCAACCGCTTGCGCGGGTCGCGGACTGTACCGCCAGTGGGGAATTTCACCCCGCCCTGAAGACATCTTTCTTCAATTGTCTCTGGCACCTATTATATACACTGCCGCCTAAAATGCAACCCCCAAAATTCTAAAACATTTGTTCTATTTTTCCCTTGACTTTGTATGCCCCATCCGTTAGAATGGGACATGCAAAAGGAGAGGGGGCATTTCAATGACCGCGGACCGGACGCGCACCTGCTGTTTCACCGGCCACCGCCCGGGCAAGCTGCCCTGGGGGGAGGACGAGCGGGACCCCCGCTGCCTGGCGCTGAAGCGTTCCCTCCTGCGGGAGCTGGAGGGGCTGTACCGCCGGGGCTGGCGGCACTTCATCTCGGGTATGGCCCTGGGCTGTGACCTGTACTTTGCCGAGGCAGCGCTGGAGCTGCGGGAGATCTACCCCGCCCTGACCCTGGAGGCCGCCCTCCCCTTCCCCGGCCAGGCCGCCCGCTGGCCGGAGCACAGCCGCGCCCGCTGGCAGGCCGTTCTGGACGCCTGCGACCGCAGGACCGTCGTGTCCGGCAGCTATGACCGGGGCTGTATGCTCCGGCGGGACCGCTACATGGCCGACCGCTCCTCCGTGATCCTGGCGGTGTTCGACGGCACCCCCGGCGGCACCAAATACACCCTGGACTACGCCGCGTCCAAGGGGCTGGACATCCTGCTGCTGGACCCGGCCCGCCCTGCCGCAGCCGCCCTGCGGATGGCCTCCCCCGACGGGCAGGAAAATTTGTTTGGCAAATTTCTTTGATTTTTCCCATTGACAACCGCCGTCCCCTCTGCTATACTGTCAGAGCAAAAGAAAGCAGGAATGGCACCGCCGTCCTCACCCGCAGCACGCGCGACCGGGTCTACATGGGAAAAAACCGCAGATTCTGCGTTTTTTTGTTATGGACATGGGTGCTTTCCGCACTCATGTTTTTGTTTTTAGGAGGTGCGTGACCATAGCTAACATCGCTCACCAAATCAACGAGGAGATCCGTGATCCGGAGGTGCGCCTCATCGGCGCCGACGGCGCCCAGCTGGGCGTCATGTCCGCGGCGGAGGCCCAGCGCCATGCCGATCAGGCCGGCCTGGACCTGGTGAAGATCTCTCCCACCGCCGTCCCCCCCGTGTGCAAGCTCATGGACTACGGCAAGTTCCGTTTCGAGCAGGGCAAGCGGGAGAAGGAGGCCAAGAAGAACCAGCATGTGGTGGAGATCAAAGAGGTCCGCATGTCCCCCGGCATTGACATCGGCGACTTCAACACCAAGCTTCGCAACGCCCAGAAGTTTCTGGCCGAGGGCAACCGGGTAAAGGTGACGGTCCGCTTCCGCGGCCGTGAGATGGCCCACACCGACATCGGCAAGAATCTGCTGCTGGACTTCGCAGCCCAGTGCGCCGAGGTGGGCACCATGGACAAGGAGCCCAAGCTGGAGGGCCGCCACATGAGCATCTTCCTGTCCGCCAAGACCGGCAAGCCCAGCAAGTAAATCCCCTGTGGCTCAGGCCACTGCGAACAAACTGTAAAGGAGACAAATACCATGCCTAAGATCAAGACCCACAGCGGCGCCAAGAAGCGCTTTAAGCTGACCAAGAACGGCCGTGTGAAGCGCGCTCACGCCTACAAGAGCCATCTGCTCAATGGCCACGGCAAGACCACCAAGCTGAAGAGAGGCCTCCGCAAGGGCGCTTACGCCGATGCCACCAACGAGGCGACCATCAAGCGCATGATCCCCTACAAATAATTGAACTTTACTTTTACTCAATATAGGAGGCTGAACAACAATGGCAAGAGTCAAGGGCGCGATGATGACGCGCAAGAGAAGGAATAAGACCCTCAAGCTGGCCAAGGGCTACTGGGGTGCCAAGAGCAAGCATTTTAAGATGGCCAACGAGCAGGTGATGAAGTCCCTGCAGTACGCCTACACCGGCCGCCGGCTGAAGAAGCGCGACTTCCGTCAGCTGTGGATCGCCCGCATCAACGCCGCCTGCAAGCTGAACGGCATGAACTACTCCACCTTCATGCACGGCCTGAAGCTGGCCAACGTGGAGATCAACCGCAAGATGCTCTCCGAGCTGGCCGTCAACGACAAGGCCGCCTTCGCCCAGCTCACCGAGCTGGCCAAGAGCAAGCTGGCCTGAACCGCATCACAGCATGACCGCCCGGTCCCACATGGGACCGGGCGGTTTTTTGTCCGCAAAGGGACGACACAATGGTCGCTCCTACACCCCGATGCTCCGGGCGGAACCCTTTACCCTGCGTGGGGCGCGACGCGGCCCAGGCCGGCCTCTCTTTGGCCTTCGGCCAAATTCACCTTCACCCCGGCGCGCCGTCTGTCGGCACCCCCTGTTACCCCGTAGGGGCGATCCCGTGTGGCCGCCCGCCGGGGGTGCGGCATTGCCCTCCGGAACGGGGCGACGGGGACATCGCCCCCTACGTCAGCACCCTCATTCCGCGTTTCTGCATTCTGCCCTCTGCATTTTTAATTTCTCATTTCTCATTCGCCGCCCTCCGACATGGCTTTCCCCAAATTTTTTCAAAAATTCCCCTCCGCCTGTTCCGCCGCCGCCCGGGATATGGTATACTCAAGCAAAGAGAAAGAGAGGGGGCCGCGCCATGCTTGCTGACCGGCTGTTTCGAATCGTATATCTGCTGCTGGAGCGGGGCCGCATGACCGCCGACGAGCTGGCCCAGGCTCTGGAGGTCTCGGTGCGCACCATCTACCGGGATGTGGACGCCCTGTCCGCCGCCGGCGTGCCCGTCTGCACCACCCAGGGCAAGGGGGGCGGCGTCTCCCTGATGGAGGGCTATGTGCTGGACCGGGCCGCCTTCACCGAGGAGGAGCAGCGCCAGCTTCTCACCGCCCTCCAGAGCCTCCCCGGCCAGGAGGGAGAGCAGGCCCTGACCAAGCTGTCCGCCCTGTTCCGCCGCCGGGAGGAGGACTGGCTCCAGGTCAATCTGTCCCGCTGGGGCGCGCCGGGCTGGGACAACGAGACCTTCCGCCGGCTGAAAACGGCCATTCTGGACCGCCGGGCCGTCCGCTTCACCTATGCCAGCTCCCAGGGGGTCACCCGCCCCCGGCAGGTCCTCCCCGCCCGGCTGGTGTTCAAGGGTCAGGCCTGGTACCTCCAGGCCTGGGACACCGAGCGGGAGGACTACCGCACCTTCCGCCTGTCCCGCATCCTGTCCCTGGAGGTGTGCGCCGAGGGCTTCCGCCGCAGGCTGGACCCCCCCGACATCGACTTCTCCGGCGACATTCCGCCTCTGTTCCGGGTGGAGGTCAGGCTGCGCTTCGACCCCCACCTGGCCTTCCGGGTGTACGACGAGTTCGGCCGGGACTGCGTCACCCCCCAGGAGGACGGCTCCCTGCTGGTGGAGGCCGTGTTCCCCGAGGACCAGTGGCTGTACGGCTACCTGCTGTCCTTCGGCGCGGGGGTGGAGATTCTCTCCCCCGACACCCTGCGCCGCCGCATGGCCGCCCTGGGCCGGGAAATTTACCACGTCCACTCCGAACCTGACACACCCTGTCAGGTTTGCCGTGATACAATGGAGCCATCCAATACAGAGGAGGTTTCACAGATGGATTTTGCGAACATGAAATTCTGCCAGTCCTGCGGTATGCCCATGGCGGGCCACGAGTACGGCACCGAGGCCGACGGCGGCGCAAGCCCCGACTATTGCAGCTACTGCTACAAGGACGGCAAATTCTCCGGGGAGATGACCATGGAGGAAATGATCGACTTCTGCACGCCCTTCATGGTACAGAACCACCCGGACATGACCCCGGAACAGGCCAAGGCCCAGATGCGGCAGTTCTTCCCCATGCTGAAACGGTGGCAGAAGTAAAAGGTGCCCGGCTCCCGCGACGCGGGAGCCGGGCGTTTTTCAGTTTGAGGACTGCTCCCGCTTTTTGCGGTACTGTCCCAACAGGCCGTCGTACTTCTTCCCGGACAGCCGGAAATAAAGCTCGAACCCGGCGCTGACGGCCACGAAGATGGCCAGGGCGATGGCGGCAAAGGTGATCCACGCACCCCCCACCTCCGGGGGGAACCAATGAAAGGCCAGGGCCACCGCCGTCAGCACGGCGAAAAAGGGCACCGCGAACAGCACCATGCGCCAGCCGTAGGCCAGCCCTTTGATGACCAGCTCCGAAAAGGCCAGCACCTGCAATATTCCCGCCGCCGCGCACACCAGCAGCAGGGAGAACAGCGTGGCAATGGAGACGCTCTCCCAGCCCAGGCAGAGGCCCACCGCCATATAAACGCACACCGCCCCGCAATAGCAGCAGCACACCGCTGTTTTCATGGCCAGCACCGCTTTCCAGAATTTTTTCATGTCAACGCTCCTTTCCCAGGCCCAGCCTGGCCTTGATGTCGGGGACATACTGGCGGTTGGCCATGACCACCTCGCCGTTGGACATAGTCAGCCGCATCCGGCCCCCGAAGTCGGGCCGCAGGGCCCGCACCTGGTCGAAATTGATGATAGCGGACTTGCTCACCCGCAGAAACTCCCGGCCGGCCAGCCGCTCCTCCAGCTCATACAGCCGCAGCGGGGTCTCGTACACCCCGGCGGCGGTGTAGAGGAACGTGGCCCGGTCCGCCGTGTCGATGTAGAGCACCTGCCCGGGGTCCAGAATGTGGGTCGCCCCGTCCCTGACCCCGGTGAGCCGGGCGTCGGACAGGCGCAGCAGCTCCGCCAGCCGCACCACTCCCTCGTCCATACACCGGCAGCGGATGACCACCTCCGGCTCGGCCAGCGCCCGGTCCTCCTCCACAGTCACTTTCATGTTCTCTCACTCCTTCCGCAGCTGCAAGGCCATCATACACACCGGGCAACCTCCTGGCAAGAGGGGAGACCGCGACCTGCGTTTTTCCGGTGCCAAGCTGCAAAGAGGGCCATGCGAAAAGGGAGGGCCGAAGCCCTCCCCTCCATCACCCTGCGGGATGCACACACTCCTGGCCGCCCGCCGGGGGGTGCGGCATTGCCCCCTACGGCGGCACCATCACCGCAGCGCCAATTCCTAATTCCTCATTCCCCCAGCGGCCCCTCCCAGGCGGTCAGGGCCGGCCATCCGGCGGTGTCAAAGCAGTCCCGGATACAGCGGCAGTAATACTCCAGCTTGGCCAGCAGGGCCGGACTGCCCTCGAACTCATAGCCCGCCCCGGTCATGGCCGCCTCCATCAGGGTGGCCCGGTCCTCCGTGGGAAAGGTGCAGCTGTAATCCAGCACAAAATAGCCGGAGCCGTAATATTCCGTCACACTGTCCGGAATGTTCCGGTAGGACCAGGCGTACTGGAACCCGGCGGGCTGCAGGGCCAGCCAGTCCTCCTCGCTGAACAGCGCCTCCTCCCGCAGCCCGGCGTCCCAGGCCAGGCGGCCGTCGATGATGTGGGACAGCTCATGGTAGACCGCCCCCTCGCCGGTCATGTACACATCGGCCACCATCAGCCAGCAGTCTCCCTGCTCCTGGGTGAAGGCCGCCGCCGTGATGCTCTCCGGGGCGTCCTCCCTGGGGGACAGCCCGCCCACCAGCTCGATCCGGATGCTCCGGATGCCGCCGTACTTCAGCTGCTCCAGAAAGCCCTCCGGGTAGGCGGACAGCGCCCGCTCCAGCGTGTCCAGCGCGGACCCCAGGGCCTCCCCATCGCTGACGGCGTAGGCGGTGTAGCCGGTGTACTCCAGGGCGCACTGGTCCGCGATGCGGATGTCCACCCCGAACCGGCGGGACAGCTCCGCCGCCCGGTCATACAGCTCCGCCAGAGCCAGAGCGCCTCCGGGCACAGGCTCCTCCCCCTCCTCCATGGGGAAGTCCTCCCCCCGGGTCTCCGCCCGGGTATCCCAGAACATGAGCCTGCCGTTTCTGCTGTTCTCATAGTCCAGGAAGAAGTACCCGTTCCACAGGCCGCTCCACACGAAATCGCCGCCCACCCAGCGGTCCTCCCCCTGGGGCAGCAGACAGCGGGACAGGAAGCGCCCGTCCGGCTCATAGAGGGTCAGCTCCCGCCCGGTCCCGTCCACCGTCAGCAGCAGGCCTCCCGGCTCCGTCAGGAGGAACCGGCTCCCGGCCCAGCTTGCCCGCATGGTCCGCCCGTCCGCCAGGATGCGGTATTCGCCCCACCGGGCGGCGTCGTTCAGCAGCCAGGTCTCCCCCACCCGGCAGCCCCCGTTGGCGGCCGTCTCCGTGGGAGCGGGCTCCACCGCCCCCGTGTCCAGATTCAGGCTGCCGCAGTAAGTCCGCTCGTCCGCCAGGTCCACGTAGGAGAACAGGACGAACCAGGTGGGCTCCCCGAAGGCGTAGACCCTGGCGGCGTTGTCCAGCAGGGCGGTCTCCGTCCCGCTCTCCAGGTCCCGGGCAAACAGGCCCCGGTCAAAGCGGAGGATATACAGAGTCTCCATGTCCCCGCTCAGGTACCAGCCCTCGCCGTCCCCCTCCGGCTCATAGGTCCGCACCGGGGTCAGGCTCCCGTCCAGGACCCGCACCGTCCCCGCGCCGGAGTCGCACAGGCCGATAACCCCCTCCCCGACCTGCACGGAGACATAACCGCTGCTGGAAAAGCTGTTTTCGGCCAGGAGGGAGCCGTCCTCCAGAGAGAGCAGCTTCAGCTCCGCCCGGCACCCGCTCTCCCCGATGACATTGGACACGAGCAGCAGGGCCCGCTCCCCGAAGGGGTACAGTTCGGGGCTGTCCATGGCCTCCGCCGCGTCACAGGGCAGGTACCAGGCGTTCCCCAGCTCCCCCGCCGGCTCCCGGCCCTCCATCAGGGTCAGGGCGGGGGCGGGCTCCACCGTCTCTGTGGGCGTCACTGTGGGCGACGGCGTGACAGCCGGTTGGCCGCAGCCGGCCAGCAGCAGAAACAGCGCCACCAGGAGCGCCGCTGATTTTTTCATAACCAAATCTTCCTCCCGCAAAAAGCAGAGGTGCCGCAGAACCGTTCAGCCTGCGGCACCCGTATTGTTCTCAGAACAGGTCTTTCTTTTTCAGAATGACGGCCAGCACCACGACGACCACCACCGAGATGAGGATGGGCACCCAGAAGAACTGGCTGAAGGGCAGCCCGGCCACATTCATGCCGTAGAAGCCGAACACGATGTTGGGCACGGTCATGAGGATGGTGATGGACGTGAGCACCTTCATGATGACGTTCAGGTTGTTGGAGATGACGGAGGCGAAGGCGTCCATCATGCCCGAGATGATGGAGGAGTAGATCTGGGCCATCTCGATGGCCTGGCGCACCTCGATGAGCACGTCCTCCAGCAAATCGTGATCCTCCTCATAAAGGGTAACGATGCGGCCCCGAAGGATCTTCTCCAGGGTGACCTCGTTGGCCTTCAGGGAGGTGTTGAAGTAAACCAGGGACTTCTCCAGGTCCAGCAGCTGGATCAGCTCCTTGTTCCGCTGGGACTTGTAGAGCTGCCGCTCCATGTAGTTGTAGGTCTTGTCGATCTGCTTCAGGTACTGCAGGTACCGCTTGGCCACCAGCAGCAGGATGTTCAGGATGAACCGGGTGCGCTGCTGGGTACGCACGTCCTTCACCAGCCCGTCCTGCAGGTCCCGGACCACGCTGGTCTCCTTCAGGCAGACGGTGATGATGTGCTTGTCCGTCACAATGATGCCCATGGGCAGGGTGGAGTACACCACGCCGGTGTCATCCTTCTCCATGGCGGGTGTGTCCACGATGATGAGGGTCTGGCCGTCCTCGCTGTCGATACGGGAGGTCTCCTCCTCGTCCAGGGCGGCCCGCAGGAAGGTGGGTTCCACGCCCAGGGTGGCGGACACGGTCTTCAGCTCGTCCTCGCTGGGGTAGACCAGGTTGACCCAGCAGCCCTCCTCCACGGAGTTGACCTGGGTCATCTTGCCCTCCACCGTCTTATGAATGGTCAGCATAGCTTTTCACGCCTTTCCCGAACCGGCAGAGGGTATAAAAATCCCCGTGCCGTTCCGCAGTTTCGTATACCCGCCCCGGGGCGGGCGGATGCGGACGCACGGGAAAGCGGAGGCTCAGCCAATGCGCCGCACCGGGTCAGATTGTCGGTCGATGCTACTTCGACCTGTGGGATCGCCAGTCACGACGCATTTCACTTCCCTTTCAACGAGATTTGGAACAAATCTATTATATGCCACTTTCCCCCGCTTTGCAACCCAAAGCCCCCTAAAATTTTCGGTCTCCGTCTGCCCGCGCCCTGCTGCGGGACCATCACCATGTGGGGCCGCGGCCCACGCCGCGGCCCCACGCTCCCTACTTCGCCCCCAGCAGCAGCGGCTGGAGCTGCTCCCCCCGGAGAGCCGCCTCCAGGGCGGGCTCCACCAGACCGTAATCCGCCACCAGAGAGGTGGGCTTCCCCCGGCAGTCGTCCTGCCCAAAGGGCACGAAATACACATTCTTCCGCCCCAGCAGGGCCCCGATGTTGGGTGCCGCCGCCGACAGGCCATCGTTGGTGGCCGGGGCCAGCACCAGGGGCCGGCCGTTGCGCAGGTGGGCCTTGGCCGCCATGGTCACCGGCCCGTCGGTGATCCCGTGGGCCAGCTTGCCCAGGGTGTTCCCCGTGCAGGGGCACACCACCAGTATGTCCAGCAGCTTTTTCGGCCCGATGGGCTCCGCCTGGGCCACGGTGGTGATGGCCGGCCGGCCGCAGGCCGCCTCGATTCTCCGCAGAAACCCCTCGGCGGAGCCGAACCGGGTGTCCGTGTGGGCCGTGGCCTCGGACAGGATGGGCCACACCGCGGAATAGCGCGCCGCCGCCCGCTCCAGGGTCTCCACCGCCTTCTCCAATGTACAGAAGGAGCCGCACAGGGCAAAGCCCACATTCAACTGCTCCATCCTCAACACTCCTAACCTTCCAGTATGTGATAGACGGTGTCCCGCAGGTAGCGGGCGGCGGTGACCGGAGCCGCCTTGCCGGGCAGGGACAGGGCGTGGACCACCCGCACCCCCAGGGCCGCGGCGGACTCGTCGTCCACCCCGCCGGGCAGGGAGGCCAGGTCGATGACCGGGGTCCCCTCCTTCAGTTCCGCCAGCTCCTCCACCCCCAGCACCGGAGCGGGGGCGGTGTTGATGACCAGGTCGTAGGCGCACAGCCACTCCTTCAGCCCCTCCGGGCGGCGGCTGTCCAGACCCATGCTCTCGGCCAGGGCCCGCTGCTCCGGCCTGCGGGCGGCCACGGACACCGCCGCGCCCAGCCCCCGCAGCCGGGGTCCCAGGGCCTGCCCCAGCCGGCCGAAGCCGATGAGCAGCACCCGCGCCCCGTGGAGGGTGACGGGCAGCAGCTCCATGGCCAGCTGTATGGCCCCCTCCGCCGTGGGGATGGCGTTGAGCACCGCCAGCTCCTCCCGGGCGAAGTAGTCCACCAGCGCCAGGCCCCGCTCCTCCGCCATGCCCCGCAGGGCGGGCAGCACCCGGCCGGCCAGCACGGTCTGCCCCGGCGCCAGCCGGTCCAGCACCTCCTCCGGCCTCAGGCTCCGGCGGGACAGGGGGGTGTGGAGCCGCCCGTCCGCCCCCTGGGCGGGCAGGGGCAGGATAACGCAGTCCGCCGCCTCAATGCCGTCCAGCCCCGGCTCGCAGCACAGCCGCTCCTCCAGGGCGTAGGCGTGTACCCGGTGGCCGTCGGCGGCCAGCAGCCCGGCCAGCACCGCCTGCCGCTCATCGCCGCCCACCATCCAGAAATTCCTCGTTTTTACCATCAGCATCCCTCCGCCAACAAATTCACCGTCCTCAGTTCAGTTTATTCCGCCCGCCGGAGCCGGTGACCGCTCCCCCGCCGCCGGGCGCGGGATTTCCCGTTGCTTTTGCGCCGGGAAACGCTTATAATGTATCCACTGAACAAAGGAGGGCATCAATATGCGCTATGATGTCAATTACACCATGCTGGCCGACTTCTACGAGCTGACCATGGCCAATGGCTATTACCAGAGCGGGATGCAGGACTGGATCTGCTACTTCGATGTGTTCTTCCGCAACATTCCCGACGGCGGCGGCTTCGCCATCGCCGCCGGCCTGGAGGAAGTGGTGCAGTACATCGAGGACCTGCACTTTGATGAGGAGGACGTGGCCTTTCTCCGCTCCAAGGGCACCTTCTCCGAGGAGTTTCTGCAGTTCCTGCTGACCTTCCGCTTCACCGGCGACATCTGGGCAGTGCCCGAGGGCACCCCCATCTTCCCCCGGGAGCCCATCCTGACGGTGCGGGCTCCGGCCATCCAGGCCCAGTTTGTGGAGACCTATCTGCTGCTGGCCCTGAACCACCAGTCCCTCATCGCCACCAAGGCCAACCGCATCGCCCGGGCGGCGGAGGGCCGTCCGGTGTCCGAGTTCGGCTCCCGCCGGGCCCAGGGGGCCAGCGGCGCCCTGCTGGGCGCCCGGGCCAGCTACATCGCCGGCTGCACCGGCACCGCCTGCGCCATGGCCGACCAGATGTACGGCTCCCCCGCCACCGGCACCATGGCCCACTCCTGGGTGCAGATGTTCCCCGACGAGTACACCGCCTTCAAGACCTACTGCCAGATCTACCCCACCTCCGCCACCCTGCTGGTGGACACTTACAACGTACTGAAGTCCGGTGTGCCCAACGCCATCAAGGTATTCAAGGAGCTGGGCATCACCTCCGGCGGCATCCGCATCGACTCCGGCGATTTGACCTACCTGTCCAAGAAGGCCCGGAAGATGCTGGACGAGGCCGGCCTGCCCGGCATCAAGATCGTGGCCTCCAACTCCCTGGACGAGTACATCATCCGGGACCTGCTGGCCCAGGGCGCTCAGATCGACGCCTTCGGCGTGGGCGAGCGGCTCATCACCTCCAAGTCCGAGCCTGTGTTCGGCGGGGTGTACAAGCTCTCCGCCATTGAGGACCCGGCCACCGGCACCGTCATCCCCAGGATCAAGATCAGCGAGAACCCCGCCAAGATCACCATTCCCCACTTCAAAAAGGTCTACCGCCTGTTCGACAACGCCACCGGCAAGGCCATGGCGGACTACATCTGCGTCCACGACGAGGAGCCCGACTTTACCCAGCCCCTGGAGCTGTTTGACCCGGAGGCCACCTGGAAGCGCCAGACCGTCACCGACTACACCGCCCGGCCCCTGCTGGTGCCCATCTTCCAGGGCGGCAGGCGGGTGTACGACCTGCCCGGTATTGAGGAGCTGCGCGCCTACTGCGCCCGGCAGGTGGACTCCCTGTGGGACGAGGTCAAGCGGTTTGAGAACCCCCACAAGTACTATGTGGACCTGTCCCAGAAGCTGTGGGACGTGCGGGCCGAGCTGCTGGCCGCCAGGCACTGAGATGCGGGCCGTTGTGTACGCCATGCACAAGGAGCTGTCACCGCCCTTTGGCGGGGGGCTCCCTGTGGAGAACGCCGCCGGTCTGAGTTTGCGGCGGCTGGACGGGGACACGCTGGTGTGCGTCTGCGGCGTGGGCAAGGTCAACGCCGCCCTGGCCGCTCAGCTGCTTATCGACCGTTTCCCCCTCACCGAAGTGTGGAACGCCGGGGTGTCCGGCTGCTTCCGGGACGATCCGGCGGGCACCCTCATCGCCGCCTCCGCCTGCGTCCAGCACGATGTGGACACCTTCGGGGACCCGCCCGGCCTGATCCCCGTGCTGGACATGGTGGAGCTGCCCTGCGCCGGGGCGGAGGAGCACGCCGCCGCCCTCGCCGCCGCGGGCCTGCCCTGCCGCACCGGCATCGTGGCCACCGGGGACTGGTTTGGCCGCGACTATGACCGGGCCGCCCACATCCGGGACCGCTTCCGCGCCGATGTGTGCGACATGGAGGCCGGGGCCATGGCCCAGGTCTGCCTGCGCAGCGGGGTGTCCTTTCACTGCTTAAAAGTGGTGTCCGACCACCTGTTCCACCCGTCCCAGTACGACGAATACCAGGCCAACCTGCCCGCCGCCGTGGAGCGGCTGGGCCGGGCGCTGGCCATTTTACTCAAGGAGTGATCTTCATGGAACGCATCGCCAGCTTTCAGGTGGACCACAACAAGCTCCGCCCGGGGCTGTACCTGTCCCGGCGGGACGGGAACGTGATCACCTACGACCTGCGCTTCAAGACCCCCAACACCGGGGACCTGCTCTCCAATGCCCAGCTCCACTCGGTGGAGCACATCATCGCCACCCTGCTGCGCAACTCTGCGGCCAAGGACGCGGTGATCTACTTCGGCCCCATGGGGTGCCAGACCGGCTTTTACTTCCTCTTTGACGGGGACAAGCTGACCCACACCCAGGCCATCGGACTGCTTCAGGAGGTCTTTGCCGCCGGGGCCAACTGGCAGGGTGAGGTGCCCGGCAAAAGTGCCGCGGAGTGCGGCAACTACCGCAACCTGGACGCGGACCTGGCCCGGGCCCAGTGCGCCTTTTACGCCGACCTCATCCAAGACTGGACGGAGGAGCGGCTGGCCTATTGATGGGCGGGCGGCTAACATGGGGCCGCCCCTACCGCCAGACCTTCGGTGCGTGGGGCGCGACGACCTCGGCGCGCCAATTCTGCATTCTGCCCTCTGCATTCCGCATTCGCACTTCCCCAAAAAACATCCCCGCCCGGCTCCCACGGAGCCGGGCGGGGTCTCTGTTTTCTCACACATAGTAGGGGTCCGCCGGCCGCTGGCCCAGGTCCAGCCGGTGCTTCCGGGAGGCGGACCAGGTCAGCTTCTCCCGCAGCAGCTCCGTGTCGCCGGAGCGCAGGGCCTGCCGGTAGGCGTCCAGGTTGTCCGCCAGCCGGTCCAGGGCGGCGGTCAGGGCGGGCTGGTTCATGGAGAACAGCTGGGTCCACAGGTCCACATCCAGGTCGGCCACCCGGGTGCAGCCGCGGAAGGAGCTGCCCTCAAAGCCCTGGCAGTCGAACAGCTTCTCATCGTCACACACCGACACGGCGATGATGTGCATCATCTGGCTGGTGTAGGCGATGATGGCGTCGTGCTCCTCCGGGGTGGTGTTCACCACGTCTTTGCAGCCCATGTAGGCCGCCATGCGCTCCAGCAGGGCGATGTTCTCCGGCCGGCTGCTCTCCCGTGGAGTGATGATATAGTGGGAGTTGCGGAACATATCGGGCAGGGCGTGCTCGATGCCGGAGAACTCAGTGCCCGCCATGGGGTGGCTGCCGATGAAGTCCACTGTGTCGGGCAGCACCTCCGCCCCCTTCATGATGGCCCCCTTGATGCCGCACACGTCGGTGACCAGGCTGCCCGGCTTGAAGTCGTCCCGGTGCTCCCTCATGTAGTCCACGATGTCCTGGGGATTGATGCACAACACGGTCACATCGGCCTGGCGAAGAGCCGCACCGGCGTCCAGGGTCACCTCGTCCCCCACCCCGTGGGCCAGGGCGTAGTCCGCGGTGGCCTGCCGGCGCACCACGCCCACCACCGTGTAGTCCTCAAAGCCCTTCAGCGCCAAGGCCATGGAGCCTCCGATAAGGCCCAGGCCCACAATGGCGATCTTCTTCCCCATAGGCACCTCACTGCATCTCTCTGCCCACGCAGGCGGCCATGGAGGCCAGCTTGGGCATCAGCGCGTCGAACTGGTCCGGCGTGATGGACTGGGCGCCGTCGCACAGGGCGTGGGCCGGGTCGTTGTGGACCTCAATGAGCAGGCCGTCCGCCCCGGCGGCGATGGCCGCCAGGGACATGCGCTCCACCATCCAGGCCTTGCCGCAGGCGTGGGAGGGGTCCACCACCACGGGCAGGTGGGACTGCTGCTTCACCGCCAGCACCGCCGACAGGTCCAGGGTGTTCCGGGTAAAGGTCTCAAAGGTGCGGATGCCCCGCTCGCACAGAATCACGTTGGTGTTTCCGGCGGACATGATGTACTCCGCCGACATGAGCCACTCCTCGATGGTGGCGGACATGCCCCGCTTGAGCAGAATGGGCTTGGTGGTGCGGGCACCCAGCTGCTTGAGCAGGTTGAAGTTCTGCATATTCCGGGCGCCCACCTGGATCACATCCACGCACTGCTCGAACAGGTCGATATGCTCGGCGTCCATGATCTCGGTGACGATGGGCAGGCCGGAGATGTCCCCCGCCCCCCGCAGGAGCTTCAGCCCCTCGTCCTCCAGGCCCTGGAAGGAGTAGGGGGAGGTGCGGGGCTTGAAGGCGCCGCCCCGCAGGGCGGTGGCCCCGGCGGCCTTCACCCGCTGGGCCACGGCGCCGATCTGGGCCTCGGTCTCCACCGAGCAGGGCCCGGCGATGACCGCGATGGCCTTGCCGCCAATGCTCTTGCCGTTGGGCAGGGGGATCACCGTGTCATCCGGGTGGTACTTGCGGTTGGCCATCTTGTAGGGCTCGCTGACCGGCATGACCCGCTCCACGCCGGGGAGCTGCTCCATCTTCTCCCGGTCGATGCGCCCGGCGTTGCCCTCGGCGCCCAGAATGGTGGTCTCGCTGCCCTTGGAGATCATGACCTTGACGCCGGCCTCCTCCATGGCACGGATGGCGGCCTCCAGCTGCTGCTGGGTGAAATTGGGCTTCATGATTACGACCATAAGTTATCGTCCTTTCAAACATAAAAAACGCGGGGGCCCATGGGCCTCCCGCAGGTGCTTGTCCGCTCTCCTGTGGCGCCGTTATGGGCATGACCAAACCCCGCTATTTCCGTAGTAATAGCGGTAGCCGGCGTCATAATACTCATGTACATGCACAGACAGCATAGGGACACGCTCCTTTTCAAGCTGTGGACATATTAACACTTTTAATCGTTGAAGTCAAGAGGAAATTTTTCATGCCCGCCGGAGCGGGGGCGGCCCCATGGGCCGCCCCCGCTCACGGCTCCTCCGTCACTGGCGGGACAAAGTTCTCGATGGCCTGCCGCAGTTTCGGATGGTGGATGACAAAGTGGATAGCCGGGGCATTTCCCTTGGACACCATGGCCCATTTCCCCCGGTGCATGATGATCTGCAGGTTGCGGAAGGCTTGGGCCGGGGTCTGGACAAGGCTGTAATTGGGGTGGCGAGCGGCGTATCTCCGGCTCTGCTCCAGGTGGTCCAGATATTCCTCATAGGTATAGGGCAGGTCGCCCTCCCGGAACATGCCGGACAGGGACAGGGTCATGGGATACCGCTCAAACTCCTCCCTGGTCAGGCTGGGCACCTCGTCCTCCATGCTCCCGGCCTCCAGAACGTCCTCCGCCCACCGCCGCTCCCGGGCGGCGAAGGCCAGGATGCCCTCCCGATCCTCATCCGGCAGGCCGCGGGAGCGCAGGAACCGCTCCAGATACCCCTCCTCCATGGTGTACAGCGGCAGGGAGGATAGGACACTCCGGCGCGCCCCCGGCGTGCGGGCGTCCGCCGACAGGAAGGCGTTCAGCTCCTCCCCATTGCTTTTGCGGTAAATATTCATCAGGGGGTGGGCGCAGTCCAGCAGGGCCTCGGCCCGCCGGCGGTAATAGGCAACCTCCTCCCTGTTCTTGGTCAGGTAGTATTTCCCCTGGCTGTGATGGCCGGCGATGGCCTCGCCGGAGAGGGCCGCCGTGCCGGAGACCTTCAGAAAATGCAGAAAGACGTGGTTCTGCACATCGCTGAGATAGTAGGGGGACACCTGGCCGGTCATATACATGGGAATCCAGCTCTCCAGGCCCAGCATCATCTCGTCGAAGGGGCGGTCGATGTTGTGGATCATGTTCAGGTGCAGCCCCTTTTTCAGCATCACGGCCATGCCGAACATCCACTTTTTGGGGAACTCCGGGTCCTTGGACATCTCCCCCATGGGCATGTCGCTGTACATGATGACCGGGGCCATGGATCTGGAGAGGACCGTGGCCTTCAGAAAGTCCAGCTCGCTCTCCATCATCTCCTCCAGCCCGAAATAGGCCCTGGATGTGGGCAGCTGAAAGGGGATGGAGGGCACCTTCAGCTCGTCGAACCGGATGGCCTTGATATACTCGTTCAGGTCAAATTCGTCCAGCTTTTCCAGAAAGTCCGCCACATCGTCCTCCGGCCGGTCCCGGCCTTCCACCAGCCAGTCCCGCACCTGCTCCAGGCACCGGGCAGGGTCTGCCAGCTCCCCGGCGGGGCAGCCCAGCAGTTGGGCCAGGGTCTCCCTGTCGGCGGGACTGTTCCGCTCCCCGGAGACATAGCCGGCCACGGCGGCGGCAAACTTCACCGGCTCCGACGGCCTGCGGGCGCCGGTGCGAATGCGGAACAGGGCGGAGGCGTCATAATTGGTGTGCCGGCACAGCCCGGTGACGCTGAGATTCAGCACCGAGATTAGGGTGTTCAGCCTGCGCCGGAACTGCTCCCTGTCGGCGGCGATGATGTCCCCGCAGGCCAGGAACCGCTCCGCCACCGACTCCCCGGTGACCGGCGCGCCGCCCTCCGGGGCCTTTTCCTCCGCCAGCCGGGCGATGGCGCCGCAGAGCCGGTGAAAGGCCCCGCTGCCCGGCTCGGGCACACGCTCGCCGGAACGGTAGCGGCTGAGCGTGGCGGCGGAGAGGCCGGAGGCCTCGCTCAGGTCCTTGGCCGTGCATCCCAGGTCCACGATATACTGTTCCAGCACCTCATGAAATTCCATTCCGATCTCCCTCCGATCCGGGCAGATGTGTCAAAAAGCGGAAAAAGCCGCCCATTCCCCCTGTTATTATATCCCCGCCCGGCGGAAAAGGCCAGTGATTTCCGAACTGGCACAATGCCAATTTGGAAATTTTCCGGCGGAGGCGGAAAATATGCTGTATCATGAAGACATCCTAAAAAACGGAGGAGAGCGGCATGAAAAAGGGCAACCGATCCAAGATCATCCGCCTGGCCGTCTGCCTTGTGATTCTGGCGGCGGGCATTGCGGCGGGGCTTCTGACAAACCTGTTCAATATGGAGGACCTGAAACGGGTCAGCCTGAACCTGTCCGCCCTGGCCAGGGCCCTCATCATGGCCGTGGGGGTCATCACCGCGGAGGCCCTCATCTCGCTCATTTTGTCTCTGCCCAAGCCCAAGAGCCACCGGGCCCGGTCCCTGCTGTCCATCATCTCCAGCCTGCTGAAATACACCGCGGGCATCGTAATCCTGTGCTGGGGCCTGTCCATTCTGGGGGTCAATGTCTCCACCATCGTGGCCAGCGTGGGCATTCTGGCCCTCATCGTGGGGTTCAGCGCGGAGAGCCTCATCGCGGACGTGGTGACCGGGGCCTTCATGATCTTTGAAAACCAATACAATGTGGGCGACATCGTGGAGGTGGACAACTTCCGCGGCACCGTCACCAGCATCGGCATCCGCACCACCTGCATCACCGACCCGGGCGACAACGTGAAGATCGTCAACAACTCCGCCATGAAGAACATCCTGAACCGCTCCGACAAGCTCTCCCGCAGCGTCAGCGACATCAGTGTGCCCTACGCCACCGACCTGGAGAAGCTGGAGAGCCAGATTCCCGCCCTCATGCAGTCCATCTTTGAACAGCACCCCGACATGATGAAAAATCCACCCCGGTACCTGGGCGTCCAGTCTCTGGCGGACAGCGCCGTGATACTGCGCTTCGTGGTGGAGGTGGACGAGAAGGACCTCTATTCGGGGGCCCGTGTGCTCAACCACGACCTGCTGCTGGGGTTCCGCCGTCTGGGCGTGGAGTGCCCGTTCCCCCAGCTGGACGTCCATACCGACTGACCGAAGCAGCCCAATTGACCGGGAGGAGGCGACACAGCCGTGAAAGACCAGCGGGACCGCGAATTTCATTTTTCCCCCGGGGACCCGGTTTCGGCGGAGGAGTTCCGCGCCCCCCGGGAGTTTCCCGACCCGGGAGAGGAGTTTCCCCCCTGCCCGCCGCCGGACCTGTCCCGGGACGAATACCTGGGCCGCCCGGAAATCAGCCGAGCGGAGGAGAACGGCGGACGGCACCGCCGCCTGAAACGCCTGATGCTCCTGCCCATCGCCTCCACCGTGGCAGTGGTCTCCGTGGTGTTCTCCGCCTTCCAATACGATCCGCTGGGCAATGATTTTCTGAACGCCCCCGTCTCCTCTCCCCCTCCGGCCATGGAGACGCCCGTCCCTTCCTCCCCGCAGGGCGGCTTTCCCGTCTCCTCTCCCCCTCCGGCCACGGAGACGCCCGCCCCTTCCTCCCCGCAGGGCGGCTTTTCCGACGCCGCCGACGACGCGTTCCCCCTCCTGGGGAACCTGGAGCCCAACGGGCCGGTGGAGGGGTATGGCGTGCTGAACGAGGAGTACATCCTGCTGGAAAGCAGCTCGGGGCAGCTGTTCCTCCTGGCCGGCAGTGCCTGGGGCCATTATGACACGGACGGGAACTGGCAGGCCGCGGAGATCTCCCAGCTGCCCGGCATCGCCTACGACCCCGCGACCAACACGCTGACGCTGGACCATTACAGCGGCCCCCTGCTGAACGTGAACCTGATGGGCAACGGCTTCACCATCCGCCTCATCGGGGACAACTATCTGGACTGCCTGCTGGTGTGGGGCTTCTATTACGGCGGCAGCGTGACCATCACGGGCAGCGGCAGCCTGACCGTCAACCGGGATATGCAGTACCCCGTGGGCATCGACCTGCGGGCGGAGTTCAGCCAGAGCTGCCTGATGGTGGACAGCGGCGTGCGGGTGGAGGCCTACGGTACGGAGATGGCCGTGCTGGTGCGGGCCACCGCCATGGAGAAGGCCATCTATTACCTCAAGCCGCTGACGCTCTCCGGCGGCGTGCGCATGGGCGGCGACTATGTGGAGGTGACAGACGGGCAGTACCCCTCCGATTTCGGCGATTTCCGGGACTACACCGTGGTCTCCGATGAGAGCGGCACCCCCTCCCTCCATGTGGTCTTTCAGTGAGATACCCCATTGATATGGGAAACGGCCGGCGTGAAGAAACTCACGCCGGCCGTTTTGACTTGTCTCCCGTCAGTTCAGGTCTTCACCGCGTATCTGCCCGGCCGCTCCGGGTCCACGTACACGGTGAGCTTCTCCCCCTCCCGGGGGCACCGGGCGGACCAGCTGACGTACCGGCTGCCCCGGTACTCCGCGCCGTCCACGGCGTAGGTAAAATGGATGATGTGGGGGAACTGGGCCCCGTCCAGGGCGTGGAGGCGCGCCGGCCTGGTGTTGACCTTCAGCCACCAGCAGGTTTTGACCTCCGTCACCGTGCCGGTCACCGGGGTGTTTTCCCCGATGATCTTCCCCTCCCCCGCGCCGAACAGACGCAGCAGGCTCATGTGCGCTCCTTTCCGGCCTCACAGGTTCCAGGCGAACAGCAGCACTTCCACCACCGCCGCCACGGCCAGGACCAGGATGCCCGCCGGGCGGTATTTGCCCCCCTTGCAGACCCGGCTGCCGCCAAAGGCGGCCAGGGCCACGGGCACCAGCACGCCCGCCAGCTTGGGCATCATATTGGACGGCGTTCCGTCCACTCCCACCTGGACCACCAGCTCAGCCGGCAGCAGGAACCACCCCGCCACCGCCGCGGCCACAAAGGGCATCACCAGCAGCCAGGGCCAGTTTTTCCGAAAAAACGCTCCCATTCCGCCCCGCTCCTCTCAGCCGGTGATCTTCACCGCCGTGCCGTAGGCGGTGATCTCCGCCGCCCCCTGCATGACGGAAGCGGAGGCGTAGCGGATGTTCACAACGGCGTCGGCCCCCAGGGCCTCCGCCTCGTCCACCATGCGCTTGGTGGCGATCTGCCGGGCCTGGTTGAGCATCTCGGTGTAGCCCTCGATCTCGCCGCCCACCAGGGTCTTCATGCCGGCCATGAAATCCTTGCCGAAGTTCTTGGCCTGCACCACAGTGCCTTTCACAATGCCCAGGGCCTCGATCTCCTTGCCGGGAATGTGGTCAATATTGAGAAGCAGCATCCTCTTCCCCTCCTCTGATCTGTTTTACCCGCTGGAACAGGGCCAGCAGCACCCCCAGGATGACCACCGCCGGGATGGCGGCCAGCACGATGATGATCCCCAGGGGCGGGGCCTCCTCCGGCGAGATGGTAAAGGCCCACACCATCAGGGCGATGAGCCCGCCCATCAGGGCCAGGATGAGCAGCGCCGCCGCCACCGGGCCCACATAGCGCTTCGGGTCGTCCTGCCGTTTCACATTCATAAATTTCGTCCCCTCCTGTTCCTGTCGTTCCATTCGGGCCAGCACCCCGTCCGCGTCCAGCCCGTCCAGCTGGCAGCGGCTGCTTCTGATCTCTCCGCACAGGGCCTCCATGGCGGCCAGGTTGGCCTGCCGGCGCTCCAGCTGGATCAGGTGGCGGCCCATGGCGTCCTCCAGGGTCAGCTGGCCGGACTTCAGCTTGAGAATCTCCTCGATGGGCACGTCCAGCATCCGCAGCAGCTTGATCTTCTTCAGCCAGGCCACGTCCGCCTCGTTGTAGTCCCGGTAGCCATTGTCGCTGTCCCGGGTGGGGGTCAGCAGACCCTCTTTCTCATAGAAGCGGATGTTGCCCTTGGTGATGCCCACCAGCTGCTCCACCTGATTGATCTTCACGGTGCTCTCCCTCCTTTTCTGACCATATCTTAGACCCTCCAGTCGGTGGAAGGTCAAGGGGATTTTCAAAATTTTCTCCGGAGACGGCTCACTGGCCGCCGCCCAGGACGGGCTGCATGGAGTCAGCCTTCTGCTCCCAGGGGAGGGGCTCCCCCTCCACCAAAACCTCCACCGACTGCACATTGCTCAGGCTGCACAGGGTCTCGGTGATGGAGCGTACCACCAGCTCTCGCTCCTCCTGGTCCTCCGGCATCCCCGCCAGCAGGGCGGCGGAGAAATCGGCGTAGCACACGCCGTCGTCCACCCGGGCGGAGTATACCTCCACCCCCTCGGGCAGGATGGGCTCCAGCCCCTCGTCCTCCGGCCCGGCCAGCAGGCCCTCCAGCACCGCCAGGGTGGGGGACTCGCTCTCGGTCAGGCGGAAGACCCGCAGCTCCACCGCCAGCTCGCCGGTGCCCGCCCGGCGGAAGCACAGGGCGGCGGACAGTTCCACCGGCTCCTCCTCCGCGCCGGAGAACACCACGTCCTCCCGGCGGAACAGCTGGCGGCTGCGGTAGGGCAGCTCGCCGCCGTTGACGGTGATGCGTACCCCCTCCACCCCCTCCAGCTGGGTCAGGGTCAGGGTGATGCAGTAGTCGGCCAGGGTCAGGTCCACCCCCACCAGGCCTCCGTAGGACTGGGACAGGTCCACCCCCACGATTCCGCCGCTCCGGCTCCAGTTCAGCAGGCGGGTGCCCGCCGGGAAGGGACTGACCAGGCCGCTGTCCTCCGCCGGCCCGGCCAGCAGGGCGGCCATCACCGCGGGCACGGTCTCCCTGCCCTTGTAGGCCTGGGTCCCCAGGGCGCCGGACACCGCGGAGCGGTCGGTGCTCTCCGGGTCGGCGGCGAACCACAGCAGGAAGTCCGCCTCCTCCGCCTCTCCGGCGGCACAGGCGCACAGCAGCCCGGCGGCCAGGGCAGCCGCCAGCAAAAGGGCGATCCAGCGTCTCATTCCTGTCCGCCTCCTTCCTCCAGGGCGGGGAACTCCACCTCAAAGCGGGAGCCTACCCCTCCGTCGCCGGGATAGACCCCGATGGTCCCCCCGTGGAGCTTCACCATCTCCCACACGATGGACAGGCCCAATCCGGTGCCGCCGGCAGCCCGGGAGCGGGCCTTGTCCACCCGGTAGAACCGGTCGAAGATCCTGGCCCGGTCCTCCTCGGGGATGCCCACGCCGGTGTCGGCCACGGTGAGCGTCACCTTGTCCCCCCGGCGGCGGGCGGACACCTCCACCCGCCCGGCGGGCAGGTTGTATTTGATGGCGTTTTCCATCAGATTGAAGGCGATCTGGTACAGGTCGTCCTCATTGCACAGCAGGGTGCAGCCCGGCTCCAGCCGGCACTCCAGCTCCACGTCCGCCGCCCGGGCCAGGGGGCGCAGCATGTGGGCCACCTTCTCCACCACGCCCGCCAGCTCCACCGGCACCCGCTGCCGCTCCGGGTCGGCGTCCAGCCGGGTCAGGGTCAGCAGGCGCTCGCTGATGCGGGTCAGGCGCTCGGCCTCCTCCCCGATGTCGGAGACGAAGTCCCGCACCGTGTCCATGTCCGTGTCCGGGTTCTGGAGGATGGAGTCGGCCAGCAGGCGGATGGAGGCCAGGGGGGTCTTCAGCTCGTGGGAGGCGTCGGCCACGAAGCGCCGCCGCACCTCCTCGGTGGTCTGCAGGCGGCTGGTCAGCTGGTTGAACTCCTCCGCCAGCTGGGCCATTTCGTCCCTGCCCCGGGATTCCACCCGGTGGCTGTACTCGCCCTCCCGCACCCGGCGGATGGCCCGCAGCAGCAGGGAGGTGTTGCGGGTCAGGGCCTTGGACAGCACCACCACCAGAAGCAGGGCCACGGCGCCAATGAGGATGGAGATGTAGCGCAGGTTGGACTGGATGGACAGCAGCAGCTCCCCCTGCTCCGCGTCGTATTCATACAGGTACACCGCGCCCAGGGTCACGCCCCGGTAAACCATGGGAGCCGCCGCCCGGGAGCGGAAGGCCCCCTCCCGGAACTCCGTACGGAACACGTCCTCCCCCCGCAGGGCGGCCACCACCTCTCCCATGAGGGCGTAGTCTCCCCGGCGGTTGTCCAGGGTGGAGCTGTCGTAGAGGATGAGGCCGGAGGCGTCGGTGACCAGCACCCGGGTCACCTGCAGGTCCTCCAGCACCGCCATGGCCTGCTCCACGCTCTCCACGGTCAGGGTCTCGGACACGGCGATGGCGCTGCCGATGGTCAGGGCCTGTCGCTTCAGGCTGCTCTCCTTGGAGGTGAACACCATGTTCTGGGCCATGAGCAGCGGATAGGTGTTCAGCACCAGCAGGATGGCCGCCACCACCGCCATGTAGGTCAGGGCGTACTTGGCTTGGATGCTGTGAAAAAAGGGCACTCTTCCGCTGTCTCTCTCCTCCCTGTTCCGGGCGGCCATGGCTGTCACCTCCTTCTTCCGGCGGGGTCCTCCCCGCTCATGGATTGCTCAGATAGTATCCAACGCCCCACTTGGTCATGATATATTCCGGGTTGGCCGGGTCGGGCTCCAGCTTCTCCCGCAGGCGGCGGATGTGGACGTCCACCGTGCGGAACTCCCCGATATAGTCGTATCCCCACACCAGGTTCAGCAGGTTCTCCCGGCTGTATACCCGGCCGGGGTTGCGCAGCAGCAGCTCCATCAGGTCAAATTCCTTGGCGGTCAGCTCCACCGGCTCCCCGTCCCGCCAGGCTGCCCGCTCGTCGGTGTCCAGCACGATTGAGCCCCGGGCCAGGCGGTTGGCGCTCTTCTCCTGCTGGGCGGCCTGCCCCGCCCGGCGCAGCAGGGCCCGTATGCGGGCCTTCAGCTCCAGAATGTTGAAGGGTTTGGTGATATAGTCATCGGCGCCGCACTCGAAGCCGATGATCTTGTCCGCGTCCTCGCTGCGGGCGGTCAGCATGATGATGGGCACGTTGGAGAACTCCCGGATCTTCATGCAGGCCTGGAGCCCGTCGATCCGTGGCATCATCAGGTCCAGGATAATGAGGTCGAACTGGCCCGCCCGGGCCTTCTCCACCGCCTCCTGGCCGTCGGAGCCGGTCTCCACCTGATAGCCCTCGTTTTCCAGGTTGAACTTGATGCCCTTGACCAGCACCTTCTCGTCGTCCACCACTAAGATCTTCGGCATGTTTACCCACCTCCCACGGTGATCTTGTCCAGAATGTCCGCCAGAATACCCGTCCCGATGCCCTCCACCTGGAGCAGCTCCTCCGGATAGCGGAAGGGGCCGTGCTCCTCCCGGTACGCCACGATGGCCGCGGCCCTGGCCGGGCCGATGCCGGGCAGGGCGGTCAGCGCCTGGGCGTCGGCGGTGTTGATGTCGATCTGTCCCTCCGCCGCGGGGTGGCCCCAGCCGGCGGCCTGAGAGGAGGCGGGCAGGCTTTCCAGGGGCCTTGCCCCGGCCTGTCCGGCGGCAAACAGGCCCAGCATGAGCCCGGCGGCCAGCAGCGTTCCCGCCGCGGCCAGGGCCGCGCCCCGCCTCAGTCCCCTCATGCCATATCCTCCCATCATTTGCCCCGTTGCGCGGGGCGGCCGTTTCTGCTATACTTTCATCAGACGCAGATCCCGGCCGCCCGCTCCGGCGGCACGGGTCACTTCAGTATAACATAGAAAACGGTGAATTCCTATGAAAAAATACAGAATGCTCTCATTGTTTTTCGCCCTGGTCATAGCCCTCTCCCTGACCGCCCCCGCCCTGGCCCTGGAGGACCCCCAGCCCCACGCCGGGGCCGCCATCGTGGTGGACGGCGACAATGACGAGGTGCTCTACGCCCACAACGCCTATGAGAAGATGTACCCCGCCTCGGTGACCAAGATCATGACCTCCCTGGTGGTGCTGGACGCCATTGACAAGGGCGAGCTGAGCCTGGACACCCCCATCACCGCCTCGGCCCAGGCGGTGGTGCTGCCCGAGGGCAGCTCCACTGCCGGCATCAAGGCCGGGGAGATTCTGACCGTGGAGCAGCTGCTGTACTGCGACCTGATTCCCTCCGCCAACGAGGCCTGCAACATTCTGGCGGAGGCGGTGGCCGGCTCCGCCGATGCCTTTGTGGCGCGGATGAACGCCAAGGCCGCCCAGCTGGGCATGACGGGCACCCACTTCACCAACCCCCACGGTCTCCACGACGACGACCACTACTCCACCGCCTATGACATTTACCTGATGGCCAAAGCCGCCATGGAGTACGAGGTGTTCCGCACCATCGTGTCCACCCCCATGTACGTTCTCCCCGCCACCAACCTGTCCGACGCGCGCACCCTCTACTCCACCAACGCCCTGCTGAGCAACTGGTATGTGCTGGGCTATACATACTCCAAAGCCATCGGCATCAAGACCGGCTACACCGAGGAGGCAGGCCGCTGCCTGGCCTCCGCCGCCGTTGACGAGCAGGGCCGCACCTTCTACTGCGTGGTGCTGGGCTCGGAGTACGCCTACAACGAGGAGGGGGAGTTCATCCGCTACTCCTTCTCTGAGAGCAAGCGGCTGCTGGAGTGGGCCTTTGACAACTTCCGGCGCATCACCCTGCTGGATGAGAACACCGAGAACATCATCCGGGAGGTGCAGGTGACCCTGTCCGAGACCGACTATGTGCTGGCCCTCCCCGTGGGCTCCATCGAGGCCACCATGCCCATCGACTACGACCCCGCCGACGCCCAGTTCCTCATCGACCTGCCCGACAGCGTGGAGGCCCCCGTCACCGCCGGCAGCAAGCTGGGCACCGTGACCCTGGTATACAACGGGGTCACCTACGGCACCCTGGACCTGGTGGCCAGCGACGATGTGGAGCGCTCCGACCGGCTGTACTACAAGCAGCTCGTGGGGGAGTACTGGGCCATGTGGTGGGTGAAGGCCCTGGTCATCCTGGCGGTGGTGCTCATCCTGGTCATCGTCCTGCTGCTGGCCGTGGTCCGGCCCCGCCGGCGCCGGGGCGGCCGCCGGTACAGCTACTCCGGGGGGCGCCGCTCCTCCAACTACCGGGGCCGCAGGCGGTAAAACCGCAATTCACAAAAACTTCATAAAAGGTTCGCAAATTGTCCAACATTCCCCCCTTACGGTCTGGTAGGATAGCATTGTCAGGAAAGCAAGCCGATAAATACGACATCCTCCCTCTCTTTTCTCAAAACTCCGGGGGCTCCGCGCAAGCGGGGCCTCCGGAACCTTTTTGTTTGCCCCCGCGCACTCCCCTCGCCATGCGTGGGGCGCGCCGCGGCCCAGACCAGCCTCTCTTGGCCTGCGGCCAATTCACCTTCTCCCCGACGGCCCTACTGCCCGCACCCTGTTCGGGGCGATGGGGATATCGCCCCCTACGGCATAACCATCGGTGCGCAGGTCAATTCTGCATTCTGCATTTCTAATTTCTAATTCCTCATTCCCGATCTTCCGACAAAAGGCCCGCCCCCGGAGCGTCACAAAACGCTCCGGGGGCGGGTCTTCCGTTTCTGTTCTCTTTTACTCCAGCACCCGTTCCAGATGGGCGGACTTCAGGGCCTTGTTGATGGCCACGCCCAGAATGGGGGCGAAGACCACCGCCACCAGGCCGTTGAACACGGAGGAGGGCACCTTCTGCACCACCGCCGCCCAGGCCGCCGCGGAGTCCAGCCCGGCAATGAGCATACCGTTGTAGAAGTAGTTCTTGGTCAGGTAGAGCACGATGTAGGTCACCGCCGCGCACAGGGTGGACACCAGCTCGGTGCCGTAGTTGCTGCGGCGCTTGAACACCTTCACGAACATCAGGCCGGCCACCACGCCGTAGATGCCCTTGGTGATGAAGGTGATGGGGGCCTCGGGAAGGTATCTGGGATCGAACAGGTCGAAGATCATGGAGCCCACGCCCGCCGCCAGGCCGCCCCACCAGGGCCCCAGCAAAATGCCGGACAGGGCGCACATGGAGTTGCCCAGATGGAACCGTTGCACGCCCAGAATGGCGGGAATCTGGATCTGCAGCTTGGAGGAGAGCGCCACCAGGGCCGCCATCAGCGCCGCCACGCACAGCTTCAGCACCCGGTTGTTCCGCTTTTTGTTTTCACTCATATCACACATCTCCTTGGAGCCGTTGACGGCCCCGGGTTTTGATGCTATTATATGCCCAACTGACATCATTGAAATAGTCAGTTTTCAACTTTTTTACATGGTCAGTTTGGAGGGATACCCATGGAACTCACCGTCACCCTGCCCGTCTTTCAGGAGGGGCAGTCCTTATATGAGCAGCTCTACCGCCATCTGGCCGGGGAGATCGCCGCCGGACGGCTGCCCGCCGGAGGGCGGCTGCCCTCCAAGCGGAAGCTGTGCGCCCTGCTGGGTGTGAGCATGAGCACGGTGGATGCGGCCTATTCCCTGCTTGCGGCAGAGGGCTATGTCACCGTCCGCCCCCGCAGCGGCTACACCGTGGCCGACCTGCTCCCCCTGTCCCCGCCCCCCGCCGCCGACAGCCCCAGGCCCCAGCCGCCCCAGCCACGGTGGCGGTACGACTGCTCCACCTCTGCGGTGGACACCTCGGTATTCCCCTTCTCCTCCTGGGCCCGCATCACCAAGGAGGCGGTGTACGAGAACCCCGACCTGCTCCAGCGGGGCCACCCCCAGGGGGACCTGCCCCTGCGCACCGCCCTGGCCGGCCTGCTGGGCCAGTACCGGGGGGTGCGCTGCTCCCCGGAGCAGATCATCATTGGTGCGGGGGCGGACTGGCTGCTGTCCATGGTGCTCCAGCTGCTGCCGGAGCATCAGGCCGTGGCCCTGGAGGACCCGGGCTACCCCGCCGCCTACGCTGCCGCCGCCCACCTGGGCCGCCGGGCGGTGCCCATCCCGGTGGACAGCGAGGGGATGGACCCCGAGGCCCTGGAGGACTCCGGCGCCTCCCTGGCCTATGTGACCCCCTCCCACCAGTTCCCCCTGGGTGTGACCATGCCGGCGGGCCGGCGCAGCCGCCTGCTCCACTGGGCCTACGCCGCCCCGGGCCGCTACCTCATCGAGGACGACTACGACAGCGAGTTCCGCTACTCCTCCCGCCCCATACCCGCCCTCCAGGGTCTGGACCGGGAGGGCCGGGTGGTGTACCTGGGCACCTTCTCCCGGTCCATCGCCCCCGCCATCCGGGTGGCCTATCTCATTCTGCCCCCCGCCCTGCTGGAGCGCTACCGGGCGGAGTTCTCCCATTCCGCCTGCACCGTCTCCCGGTTCGAGCAGGAGGCCCTGCGCCGCTTTCTGGTCCAGGGGCTGTACGGCCGGCACCTGCGCCGGGCGGGCAACCTGTACCGCCGCAAGTGCGCCCTGTTCACCCAGGCCCTGTCCGCCATCGACGGCGTCACCCTGTCCGGGCAGCAGGCGGGGCTCCACTTTCTGCTCACCCTCCCCCGGCTGTCCGAGGAGGAGCTGGTGGAGCGGGCGGCGGAGCGCTCAGTGCGGGTCCACCCTCTCAGCCGCTACTGCCACAGCGTCCCGCCCCTCCCCTCCACCGTGGTGGTGGGCTTCGCCGGGCTCAGGGAGGAGGAGCTGGCCGGGGCGGCGGCGGCCCTGGCGGAGGCCTGCCGGCCGCCGGATCGCTGATTTTTGTCAATTTCCCCTTTCCCGGCCGGAACGTTCCCTGTGAAAAGTCCCAGCTTATACCCGCCCCCGCCCCTGAAACGTTATCTTTTTGCTGAATTTACCCCCGCTCATCTTGCATAAGCGCCGTCTCCATGCTATAATTGATATTGTAAAACTTTTAACAATCTGACCGGAGCGATACTTATGAGAAAATTTGATACCAAAGTACAGCATTTGAAATACAAGGTCCTGCGGGAGGTGGCCCGCCACGCCTGGGCGGGCACCCTGACGGAGAACCTGCTGGACCTGCCCCAGCAGATCCTGCCGGGCAAGACCCCCACCATGCGCTGCTGCGTCTACAAGGAGCGGGCCATTCTGGCCGAGCGCATCAAGGCGGCTATGGGGGGCGACCGGTCCAGCCCCAATGTGATCGAGGTGCTGTCCATCGCCTGTGACGAGTGCCCCATGGGCGGCTACGAGGTCACCAACGCCTGCCGGGGCTGCCTGGCCCACCGGTGCGAAGACGTGTGCCCCCGGGACGCCATCACCTTTGATCAGGACTATGTGGCCCACATCGACAAGGCCAAGTGCGTCAACTGCGGCGCCTGCGCCAGGGTGTGCCCCTACACCGCCATCATCAACCGCCGCCGCCCCTGCGAGAATGCCTGCAAGATCCACGCCATCTCCATGGACGAGGACAAGGCCGCCCTTATCGACAACGAAAAATGCATCTCCTGCGGCGCCTGCGTGTACCAGTGTCCCTTCGGCGCCATCACCGACAAGTCCTTCATTCTGGACGCCATCGACCTGATCAAGGGCAGCGAGGGCAACAGCAAATACAAGGTGTACGCCGTGGTGGCCCCCTCCATCTCCAGCCAGTTCACCTACGCCAAGCTGGGCCAGGTGGTGCGGGGACTGCGGGTCATGGGCTTCCACACGGTGATGGAGGCCGCCCTGGGGGCGGACATGGTGGCCTTTGCCGAGTCCCAGGAGCTGGCCCAGCGGGGCTTCCTCACCAGCTCCTGCTGCCCCGCCTTCGTGGCCTACATCCGCAGCGCCTTCCCCGAGCTGACCGACTTCGTCTCCCACAACCTGTCCCCCATGGCCACCATCGGCAAGTACATCAAGGACACCGACCCGGACGCCAGGGTCATCTTCATCGGCCCCTGCACCGCCAAGAAGCGGGAGATCCAGCAGGAGGAGGTACGGCCCTATGTGGACGTGGCCATCACCTTTGAGGAGCTTCAGGCCCTGTTCGACAGCCGGGACATCGACATCACCACTCTGGAGGAGGACACGCTGGACAACGCCTCCTACTTCGGCCGCATCTTCGCCCGCTGCGGCGGCCTGGCCGATGCGGTGGCCCAGGGGCTCAAGGAGCACGGGGCGGACTTCGAGCTGAAGGCGGTGTCCTGCAACGGCATTGAAGAGTGCCGCATGGCCCTGCTGAAAAAAAGCAAGAACGTGCTGGACGCCAACTTCATCGAGGGCATGGCCTGTCTGGGCGGCTGTGTGGGCGGCGCGGGCTGCCTGACCCACAGCGACCGCAGCCGCCTTCAGGTGGACAAATACGGCAAGGAGGCCGGCGGCAAGACCATTGCCGACGCCCTCTCCGCCCTCCGCGGCGCCGACTGAGCGGACATAAACAAACACCGGGGCGGGACCTGTTGGGTCCCACCCCGGTGTCTCTTTTCATTCACGCCGCCAGCAGGGGCTTCACCTTTCTGCGCAGCTCCCGCCG
>JBJEYO010000153.1:0-7203 GCA_051886935.1 Candidatus Enterenecus sp.
AGGGGGAGATAAGACGGGAGCGGATGGGCAAACCCCAGGCACGGCCTGTGGCGCCGGGTCTGGTTTGCCCGAAGTCGGACGGCTTATCGACCCGGCCGCGCGCCCAGCCGGAGCGTGACAATTCGGAGGACTCTATGGAAATACTCTCTCCCGCCGGGAGCCCCGACGCAGTCCGCGCAGCGGTCTGCGCCGGAGCCAACGCGGTCTATTTGGGATACGGCTCCTTCAACGCCCGCCGCAACGCCCGTAATTTTACGGAGGAAGAGCTTGCGGCGGCGGTTTCTTATTGCCATTTGCGGGGGGTCAAGCTCTACCTCACCCTGAACACCCTGGTCAGCGACCGGGAGATGCCCGCCGCCGCCGAGCTGGCCGGCAAGGCCTCCGACCTGGGGGTGGACGCGGTGCTGGTGCAGGACATGGGGGTGGTGCGGATGCTCCGCCAGGTGGTCCCCGATCTGCCCGTCCACGCCTCCACTCAGATGTCCATCCACAGTCTGGACGGAGTCAAGGCCGCGGCCGACCTTGGAATCACCCGGGCAGTGCTGGCCCGGGAGCTGTCCGGAAAGGACATCGCCTATATCTGTGAACACTCTCCCATTGAGATTGAGGTCTTTGTCCACGGGGCCCTGTGCATGTGCCACAGCGGCCAGTGCTACATGTCCTCGGTCATCGGCGGGCGCAGCGGCAACCGGGGCCTGTGCGCCCAGCCCTGCCGCCTGGCCTACGGCTGGGGCGACCGGGCCGACGGCTACCCCCTGTCCCTGAAGGACGCCTCCATGGCCCACCACCTCCAGGAGTTCCAGCGCATGGGCGTGGCCAGCGTGAAGATTGAGGGCCGCATGAAGCGCCCGGAGTATGTCTGGGTGGTGACCAAAGTCTACGCCGACGCCCTCCGGGAGGGGCGGGACCCCACGGAGGAGGAGCTGCGGCGGCTGGAGCACGCCTTCTCCCGCCAAGGCTTCACCGACGGCTATTTCCAGGGAAAAACCGGCCCGGAGATGTTCGGCGTCCGGGAGAACACCCCGGAACCGAAAGAGCTTTTCGCCGAGGCCAGGGCCGCCTATGAAAAGGGCGAGGGCCCCGGCGTGCCCGTGAAATTTTATGCCATGGTCCGGTCCGGCCAGCCCGTGCAGGTGGGGGCGGAGGACCCGGAGGGCCGGGTGGCCACCGCCGCCGGAGACACCCCCGAGGTGGCCCGCACCAGGGCGATCACCCAGGCCGATGTGGAGGGCCAGCTGGCCAAGACCGGCGGCACCCCCTACCGCTGCGACGGGGTGCGCTGTCTGGTGGAGGAGGGCCTGTCCGTCCCCCTGTCCGCCCTCAACGGCCTGCGCCGCCGGGTGCTGGAGGACCTGTCCGCCCAGCGCACCGCCCTCCCTCAGCGCCGCCGGAACGAGTACAAGGTGGGCGCCCGGTATGAGAACCCCAGGGTGGAGCCGGTCATCAACGTGTCCCTGCGCTCCGTCCGGCAGCTCACCTTTGAGCTGCTGCGGCAAAAGCCCAACCTGATCTACCTCCCGGCGGACGAGATCGCCGAGCATCCCGACAAGGTGCGGGAGGCTCTGGACCGGAACATCCCCGTGGCGGCGGCGCTGCCCCGGGTGTGCTTTGACCGGGAGCTGCCCACCCTCCGCCGCCAGCTGGAGGCCTGCCGGGCGCTGGGTATCACCGACGCTCTGGTGGGCAATATAGGCCTGGTCTCCCTGGCCAGGGAGCTGGGCTTCACCCTGCGGGGGGACTTCGGCCTGCAGCTGTTCAACTCCCAGGGAGCCAAGGAGTACAAGCGCATGGGGTTCCAGTCCCTGACCGCCTCCTTCGAGCTGAAGCTGGCCCAGATCCGGGACCTGGCCAAGGTGGTGGACACCGAGCTCATCGCCTACGGTCGTCTGCCCCTGATGATCACGGAGAACTGCATCGTCCACAACCAGTTCGGCCGGCATGTCTGCTCCAACACCAACCTGCTCACTGACCGCCGGGGCGTCCGCTTCCCGGTGGTGAAGGCCTGGGGCTGCCGCAGCGAGATCCTGAACGCCAACAAGCTGTTCCTGGCCGACAAGGCCCGGGACTACCAGCGCATCGGCCTGTGGGCCGTCCGGCTGTCCTTCACCACCGAAAACGGCCTGGAGTGCGCCCAGGTGCTGGAGCGCTACCGGGGCCAGGGCGTCTACACCCCCACCGACTTTACCCGCGGGCTATACTACCGCGATGTGGAATGATTTTTCAGGAGGAACGAATCGATCATGGACATTATTCTCGCGTCCCAATCCCCCCGCCGGCGTGAGCTGCTGGGCCAGATGGGGCTGAAGGGCTTCAAGGTCACCTCTCCCGAGGTGGACGAGGAGATCGACGGCAACCTGCCCCCCGCGCAGATCGTGGAGGAGCTGTCCCTGCGGAAGGCCACCGCCGTGGCCGAGCACGCCGATGAGGACGACCTGATCATCGCCGCCGACACCATCGTGGTGCTGGACGGCGCGGTGCTGGGCAAGCCCGCCGACGAGCGGGAGGCCTTCGCCATGCTCACCGCCCTGTCGGGCAACCGGCACCATGTATACACCGGCGTCACCGTCATTCAGGGTGACCGGACCGTGACCCAGCATGAGGTCACCGCCGTCACCTTCCGGGAGCTGGAGCCGGGGGAGATCGACAACTACATCGCCACCGGCGAGCCCATGGACAAGGCCGGCGCCTACGGCATCCAGGGCCTGGGCTCCCTGCTGGTGTCCGGCATCGACGGCGACTACTTCAATGTGATGGGCCTGCCGGTGTACCGGCTGGGCCGCATTCTGGCCGGGTTCGGGCTGGACCTGCTGGAGCAGGCCGCCCGCTGACCCACGGGGGCACTCCAATGAAGAATTTTTTCCGCAACAACGGGGCGCTGCTGGTCATCATCGCCGTGCTGCTGGCGGCAGTGCTGGCCCTGGGCTCCTTTCTCCTGGACTTCAATCCCCTGACCAGCATCGTCAACGTGCTGGGCACCCCCTTCCGGGCCGTATCCACCGCCGTGGCCAACTGGACCCAGGACCGGTATGACCGGGCCTTCCGCTACGACGAGCTGGAGGCAGAGGTGGAGCTGCTGCGCCGCCAGGTGGCGGAGCTTCAGGACGCCGCCCGGGCGGGGGAGGACGCCGCCCGGGAAAACGAGCGGCTGCGGGACCTGCTGGGCCTGTCCAACGACCGGCCGGAGCTGGTGTATGAGGACGCCACGGTCACCTGCCGCTCCTCCACCAACTGGGGCGCCAACCTGACCGTCAACAAGGGCTCCTCCAGCGGCGTGGCCGTGGGTGACTGCGTCATCGACCAGTACGGCAATCTGGTGGGCATCGTCTCCGAGACCGGCCCCAACTGGTCCCTGGTGACCACCCTGCTGGACCCCTCCGTGGAGCTGGGCGGCCGGGTGGCCCGCACCGATGAGGACGCCATTGTCTCCGGCGACTTCACCCTCATGCAGGAGGGGCGGCTGAAGCTGTCCTATCTGCCGGAGAACAGCCAGCTGGTGTCCGGCGACCAGGTGACCACCTCCGGCCTGGGGGAGCTGTGCCCCGGCGGCCTGACGGTGGGCACCATTCTCTCCCTCCACACCGAGGCTGACGGCATCAGCCGCTACGCCGTGGTGGACCCCGCCGCCGATATGGAGGGCGTCCGCTACGTCTACATCATCACGGACTTCGGCGGAGCGCAGTAATCTCCGGAAAGGTAAACTTCTATGGCTTTTCATCTCTTTTTGGCGGCGGCTGTGGTCATCTCCGTGGCCGCCGTTGTGGTGCTGGCCGCCCGGTTCCTGGGGCATGACCGCCTCCGGGCGGGGCGGCTGTCCCTTGTGCTGGACAAGTCCGGCGCTCCCGCCGGTGAGGTCTTCACCCGACGGGACGGCCTGACCACCCTGGCCTGGGGCCTGGGCATGGTGTGCCTGACCTACGGCGTGAGCCTGCTGTACTGCGGCATCTTCGGGGACGGGGTATCCTGGGACGCCTTCTGCGATTCCTGGCGGCAGTATGACGCCTACCACTATCTGGGCCTGGCCCGGGAGGGCTACGCCGGCTACACCGAGAACGGCCAGCCCCTGTTTCTGGTGTTCTTCCCCCTGTACCCCTGGCTCATCCGCCTGCTCCACCTGTTCATCCCCGACTGGCAGCTCTGCGGCCACCTGATCTCCGCCCTGTGCTATGTGGGCAGCTGCTATCTCATGGCCAGGCTGGCCACCGAGGAATTCGGACGGCGGGCGGGACAGCTGAGCCTGGTCTTTCTCACCGCCTATCCCTTCGCCTTTTTCTTCTGCTCCGTCCACACGGAGAGCCTGTTTCTGCTTCTGTCCCTGGCCTCCTTCTACTTCATCCGCAAGGGGCGGTACCCTCTGGCGGGTATTTTCGGGGCCCTGGCCGCCCTGACCCGGATGCAGGGCGTCTTTCTGGCGGTGGTGGCCTTCGCCCAGTACTGCGTCACCGAGCATCCCATCCGCAAGCTGAAGGCCGGAGACTGGCAGGGCCTGTGGCGGGATGTGTGGGGCAAGCTGTTCTGGATGGCGGTCATCGGCCTGGGCACCCTGACCTACCTGCTGCTGAACTGGCATATCACCGGGGACCCCTTCAGCTTTACTGTCTTTCAGCAGGAACGGTGGTACCAGGGCTCCGCCCTGTTCACCGAGACCCTGACCAAGCTGTGGAACGGCACCCGGCACCCCTCGGCGGGCTATGAGTTCGTGGTCTTTACCACCTGGGTGCCTGAGCTTGTCCTCTTTGTGTTCTGTCTGGCTGCCCTGGTCTACGGCGTGCGCCGCCTGCCGCCGGTGTGGTCGCTGTACTATCTGATCTGCGTGTTTCTCAACTACTCCCTGTCCAACCCCCTGAGCTGCTGCCGGTATATCGCCTGCGCCTTCCCGCTGCCCGTCATTCTGGCCATGGGCAGCCAGCGCCGGCCCGCCGCCGGGCGGTTCCTGCTGGTGGTCTATGGGGTATTGCAGGGCGTGTTTTTACAGGCCTACCTGGCCGGCCGGCATGTGTGCTGACCAAATCAAGAAAAGGAGCGGGGCGCGTTATGGCTGAAATGACCCCCATGATGAGACAATACCTGAGTGTGAAGGCACAGCATCCCGACTGCCTGCTCTTCTTCCGCCTGGGCGACTTCTACGAGATGTTCCTGGAGGACGCCAAGGTGGGCGCGGAGGAGCTGGGCCTGACCCTGACCACCCGGGACCGGGGCAAGCCGGAGGAGGAGCGCACACCCATGTGCGGCGTGCCCTACCACTCCGCCCAGAGCTATATCGCCCGGCTCATCAAGCGGGGCTACAAGGTGGCCATCTGCGAGCAGATGGAGGACCCCGCCCTGGCCAAGGGCCTGGTGGACCGGGACGTGATCCGCATCGTCACCCCCGGCACCGCCATGGACGACGTCATGCTGGACGAGAGCCGCAACAACTACATCTGCGCCGTCTACAAGGACAGCGCCGGCGCCGCCCTGGCCCGGTGCGACATGTCCACCGGGCAGTTCGTGGTGGTCCCCTACACCGGGTCGGACTGGCTGCCCCATATGCTCAACCAGCTCTCCGCCTGCCCCCCCAGCGAGGCCATTCTGTCCGACGCCGCCGCATCCGAAACCGAGCTGACCGACTTCCTGCGGGACCGGCTGGGCTGCCTGTGCGAGGCGGGCGGCGAGGCCCGCTTCCGCCCGGAGCCGGCCCTGTCCGCCCTGGCAGGCTGCGGTCTGCGCCCGGCGGAGGAGCCCGCCCCCGCCGATACCGCCGCCCTGCTGTGCTGCCAGGCCGCCGGCGGCCTGGCCTCCTACCTGGCTGAGACCCAGAAGACCGACCTGAGCCACCTGGGTCCCCTGGTGATGGAGGAGGGCACCGAGGAGCGCCACATGGAGCTGGATCTCACCGCCCGGCAGACCCTGGAGCTGACTGAGACCCTTCGGAACAAGGAAAAAAAGGGCTCCCTGCTGTGGGTGCTGGACCGCACCCGCACCCCCATGGGCCACCGGCTGATCCGGGCCTGGCTGGAGCAGCCCCTGTGCTCGGTGTCCGCCATCCGCCGCCGGCAGGATGCGGTGGCCGTTCTGGCCGACAACACCGTGGCCCGGGAGGAGCTGATCCTCACCCTGAAGCAGGTGCCCGATCTGGAGCGGCTCATCGCCAAGGTGGTATATGGCTCCGCCAACGCCCGGGATATGAAGCTGCTCTCGCAGGGCCTGGGGCAGCTGCCCACCCTCTCCGCCCAGGCCGCCGGCCTGTCCGGCCGGGCCCTGTCCGCGCTGCTGCGGGAGCTGGAGGGCCTGGAGGACCTGCGGCAGGCCATTGACGACGCCATCCGGGACGAGGACGACGACCACCGCCTGCCCTTCACCATCCGGGAGGGCGACTTCATCCGGCCCGGCTACGACGCCGAGGTGGACCACCTGCGGGATGTGCTGGAGCACGGCGCCGACATGGTCATGGCCATCGAGGGCCGGGAGAAGGAGCGCACCGGAATCAAGAGCCTGAAGGTGCGCTACAACAAGGTGTTCGGCTATTACATCGAGGTGTCTAAGTCCAACTACGACCTGGTCCCCGACGACTACATCCGCAAGCAGACCCTGGTGAACTGCGAGCGGTTCATCACCCAGGAGCTGAAGGATCTGGAGCATGAGATCCTCTCCGCCCAGACCCGCATCACCGCCCTGGAGTATCAGCTGTTCTGCCGTCTGCGGGACACAGTGGCCGCCCGGGTGCGGCAGGTGCAGTCCGCCGCCGCCAGCGTGGCCCGGCTGGACGTGCTGTGCTCCTTCGCCGCCGTGGCGGTGCAGAACGGCTACTGCCGGCCCGAGGTGGATGAGAGCGGCGTCATCCAGATCCGGGAGGGCCGCCACCCCGTGGTGGAGCGGATGCTGAAGGACACCCTGTTCGTCCCCAATGACACCGACATGGACGGCGAGGGGGAGCGGCTGGCCATCATCACCGGCCCCAACATGGCGGGCAAGAGCACCTATATGCGCCAGGTGGCCCTCATCGTCCTCATGGCCCAGATGGGCTCTTTCGTCCCCGCCCGCTCGGCCCGCATCGGCCTGGTGGACCGGGTGTTCACCCGCATCGGCGCCAGCGACGACCTGGGCGCCGGCCAGTCCACCTTCATGGTGGAGATGGCCGAGGTGGCCCAGATGCTGAAGAACGCCACCAAGCACTCCCTGCTGATCCTGGACGAGATCGGCCGGGGCACCTCCACCTACGACGGCATG
>JBJEYO010000154.1:0-7201 GCA_051886935.1 Candidatus Enterenecus sp.
TCATTTTGGCGATTTCAGTTGAGCCCGAAAGGGCTGTTTCAGCTTGGCGCTAACACCGTTTCTGCGGATCTAAGGGATAGCATAGCTAACCCTATCCTCAAAAACCGAGCTTTTGTGGAAAGCTTTTCAATTGCCGGCTGCAGCGGCGGGGCTGTGTGTCTTATGCTCAGTAACGGACAGCGTGTCTCGATTGCAGGGTGAATTCATTGCCGTTCCGGGTCAGCAGGAACCCCCTCGGGCTGCCCTGGTGGACCATGTCGATCCAGTAATTTTCAGGGAGACTCGTGCTGGGTCCGTAGGGCGGATCGTCAAGCACGCCGTCCCAGCGGTATTCCATCATCAGCTCCACGATCCAGGTGTTCTCGCCCACCTCCCCGTCCACCGGCTGGTAGTTGAAGATTTCAGCTTCATCCAGTTCCAGCGTGGGCTTCAGCGTCACGGAGAGGTTTCTGTATTCCGTGATGGTGAAAGACCGCATCTCCGCGGGGACCAGCAGATCCTCCACATAGGCGGTCATCAGGGTCAGCGCCGCTTCATAGGGATCATCCCCTTCACAGCGGTAGACCTCCGGATTTCCCATGATTGCGCTGATCATGCCATCCTCATAGCCGTAGTCAGACAGCTGCCCGACGTCTTCCCATTGGCTGCAGTACCATTTCCCGGTCCCACCGGCCCGCTCCAGCAGGAAAAGCGTATCGAAAGCCCATCGTCCGTCATCCGTTTTCTCCCACCCATTCAGGGCCATGAGCTCCCCGCTGCCGGACGGCCGCGCGAAGCAGCGGAAGAATCCGATCACGGCATCCCCATCGACGCTTATCTCCCGCGGCTCACACCAGATGATCTCATAATCAGTGATGTATCCGGAAATGAACATCAGCTCCGCTCCATATACACGGGCAAACTCCCAGACCGCCTCCTGAGGCCACATATCCGCATCCTCCAGCACGATTCCCCTGCCGCTGGCCGGCAAATTGGACAGCACCGTGTAACCGCCGCCCGCGTTTCTCCGCACCGTGAGAACCATGTCGGTATAGGTCTGCCCGGTGGCGGGATTCTGCGCATAGCTCCGGGCAGAGGTATACCAAATATGATATATGCCGTTCCCTTGATCCACCACCCGGGTGACCGTAAGCCAATCCATGATATAGAAGTCACCGTGGCAGCTGTAATAGCTGTCCGTGGCCTCATAGTACACCCAGCTGTCAGGGATCTTTACGTCAGACAGGGAGACGCCGAAATACCGCTGAAGCATTGCTTCCAACTGCTCTGCGGGTCTCTTTTGCGCTTGCAGATGCCCAAAGCCGAAATTTTTGTCCTGGTTCTGACTGATCAAATATGCCTGCTCCTCGGCGGTAAAGTCATGCCATTCCTCCCCGCCGGGAAACTTGTTGTAGAACACATACTCCAGAGCAATATCCTCCGGCGCGGCATACACACAGGTCAGCGCGCCGTTATAGCAGGTCTCGCCGCCGTCGTATTTCAGCAGCTCCTGGAAGTAGGCCGCCGTACCGGGTTCCTGCCCTTTAAGGTACGCCTGATACAGCTCCATGGCCGCGGCGGTATAGATGTTCCCGTACTGCTCCAGCATCTCCACGCCGCCAAATCTCGCCTTCAGCTCATCCCCGTCCACGGAGCCGATGAACACGGGATTCTGTCCCCCGGAGACCGTGAGTTCCCGCAGAAAAGCCAGATAGCCGGTGCATTCCACAGGGCCATCGTTCTCTCCGCTGTCAGCGAAGGTCAGGCGGTAATCCAGCCGGTACAGCTCGATAGAGTTGTACTCGCTGGCGGTGCCGGTGTTCATCCTGGTCAGCGCCGTGATCTCCGCCTCCGACACCACCCTGTCCATGGCCGCCGCCCGGTCAGCCACATAGCCCTCGATCGTTTGGCGCACCGTCTGGGGCACGTCGTCCAGGTCCACCGCATAGCCCTCATCGTCCGAGTCAGCAGGGGTGTTGGAGCCGCTGTATGCGGCCGCACAATCAACGATAAACTGATAAAGCTCCGGGCAGTCGATGACCATCCCCTCCACCCCCACCTCATAGCCGGGGTCGGAGGAGATGTGGGAGGGCGCAAGCCGGACCTGCCCGTCCCCGCGGCAGCGGAAGCTCCACAGGTTCAGACCCTGGTAGACGGTCACGGAGGGCTGTCCCTCCTCCGCCCCGTTGTCCTCCTTCGGAGCGCGGCACATCTCCTCTGTAATGCCGTGGAGCACGGCCAGCAGCTCCGCGCGGCTCTCCTGATCCAGGCGAGCCAGCGCCTGACCGCTGCCGTCGTAGACCGTGGCGCCGAGGACGCTCTCCTCCGTCAGCATGGCCGTCCACTCCGCAGGGGTGTCCTGTTTCGCCCCGGTGAAGGTGCAGCCCGCCGCCACGGCGGCAATGAGCAGGACGGCCACGAGGGTACAGACCGCCATTCTGGGCTTCTTCGCGATGAGGGTGATGCGCTCCCTGATGCTCCTTTTACTGCCGGTCATGGTGGTGGCCGTCCGCAGCAGGCCGCCCCGGCGGGTGCAGGTCAGGCCGATGAGGGTGCGGCCGTAGGCCAGCCGCTCCCCCTCTCCGATGCGGCGGAGGGTGCCCTCGTCACAGGCCAGCTCCGCGTCCCGGCGGGACAGGGAGGCCGCCAGCCACACCAGGGGGTTATACCAATGGACCGCCAGGCACAGGCAGCGCAGCACCGCCCAGATGTGGTCGCCGTGGCGGTAATGGGTGTACTCGTGGGCCAGCACATGGCCCAGGACCGCCCCGTCCCCGGCCGCCTCCGGGGTCACATAGACGGCGGGGTACAGCAGCCCGAACAGGCAGGGGGTCTCCGCCGCCCCGGTAACATAGACCGGCAGAGGGCAGTCCGCCCCCTCCAATGGCCGGCGGGAACGGCGCAGCCGCAGCCAGAATGCCAGGTTGGACCAGATCAGGCACAGGGCCATGACCGCCATGCCCGTCAGCCAGACCGCGTTCAGCACCCGATCCAGCCGTATCCCCGCCGTGTTGGCGGGAGGGGCCTCCCCCTCCGGGACAGTGCCCACGCTGACGCCCGGCGCGGTCTGGGCCGGCGGAGCGGCAGTCGCCGCGGGGGTCTCCGTCTGGACGGGCGGCGTGATGGCCGGCGCGGTGGCCGGCGTGTCCGCCGGGGCGCTGACAGCGGGCTCGGGGACGGCGTCCCCCATGTCCCCGGTATGCCAGATATAGACGGTCTCCTCTTTCTCGCTCACCGCGTTCATGACGCTGATCCGGCTCTGCCCCAGGCTGACGGGCACCAGCAGGCGCACCAGCACCAGTGCCCACAGGGCATACTGCAAACGCAGGCTCAGCCTGCCCCGGAACAGCCGCCGCACCAGGGCCACCACCAGAATCAGCACGCTGGAGGACACGATCCATTCAGTCATGGCGCTTCCCCTCCTCCGCCTCTCTCAGAATGGCGTACAGCTCGTCGATCTCCTGCTGGGACAGGTCCTGCTTCCGGGTGACGGCGTTCATCAGCATGGCCACGCTGCCGTGAAAAACCCGGTCGAGAAAGTCGCCGGTCTCCCGGAGCACCGCGTCCTCCCGCCGGATCAGGGGCCGGTAGACCTTCACGCCGTCCTCCTCCCCGCACCCGACCAGGCCCTTTTCCGTCATCCGCCGCAGCATGGTCAGGGTGGTGGACCGGGACCAGCCCGCCGTCCCCTCCAGGTATTCCACCGCCTCCCGCCCCGTGCGGGGGGCTTTCTCCCACAGACACTCCATCAGGCTCCACTCCGCGTGGGTCAGGGTCAGATTCTGCTTTTCCATCGTTCCTCACCGCCTTTTGAGTTTACATTGTAAACTCATTGTAGCAGAAGGTGTTTACATTGTCAACAGGCAATATAAAGCGGAGCCGGGCCCCCGTTCAGAGACCCGGCTCCGGCAATCAGCCCGCCCCGCTCAGGAGGGACGCGGCGGTCTCCGCCGCTCCCTCTACGCCGCCGAACAGCCAGAGCCTGCCGTCCGCCGTCTCCACCAGCAGCCATGGCCCTGTCCTGGGGTCGATGCAGCAGGTAAACCGGCCCCACTCGCTGCTCTGATAGGTCCCGGTGCGGACGCTGTCCATGCCGGTCCCCGACACGCGGCGCATGGAGGGCAGCTCGGTGACCAGCTCGGCCCGCACAATGTCCGCCAGGTCCACGGAATATTCGGTGTGGTAGTGGACGGCGGTGATCTCCGTCTCCGTGACGGCCAGCTCCACAGGGGAATTCTCCAGCTGGGACAGGTACCAGCCCAGACCCGCCCCCATGAGGACACAGGACAAAATCACTACCACGATCAGGCCCATGATGACCTGGCCCGACCGCCGGGCCAGGTTGATGGTGGTGCCCACGCCCACCCGGGCGTTGACCATCAGGCGGCGGTCGTCCGGGTTGTAGTAGAACATCCCCCAGAGCCAGCGGTCATCCTCGTCCACATAGCAGCCCTGGCCGCTGCCGGCGGTCAGCTTCTCCTGGAGCCGCCGCACCCGGAACTCCACCCCCAGCACAGCTCCCACGGCCGCCACGGCGTATACCAGGCACACCGCCATGCAGGCCCAGAAATGCTCCAAAGTCAGCCACAGGCCAATATTGAAAATCCCGGTGGCCCAGGCCAGGATGAGCCAGCACTTGCCCCAGTTGTACCGCCGGATGCGGGTCAGGGCCATGGTGCGGCCGCTGTCCCCGTCCACCACCTCGCTGCGGTTCCGGTACAGCCAGCGGTAGCAGGCGTAAAACAGGGGGATCAGAGCAGCGTCAATGATCCACATCCACCACAGCTCCCGCTCAAAGGCCAGAGGCAGCAGGCTGATGAGGAAGGGCGGCAGGAACCAGGCCGGGGACAGCCACCGCATGGACTCCGCCGCGGCGGTCAGGTCGGCCACCGCCTGGCGGTCCGGCTGCCGCCGCCAGCCCCGGGCCTCCTTCAGCCGTTTCACGGCCTTGTGGCAGCGAAAATATGGAATGTAGAGCACGGCGCAGGCCCCAAAGATCCACAAAATCCACACCGTCATGGACACGGCCACACTCCGGATGAACAGGCAGGGCACCGCCGGCAGCAGCACCAGCCAGCACAGCCGCTTCAGTTCCTTTTTGTACCGCTCCAAGAGGGCCAGCACCTCCGGATCCCGCTGGGCCTCGTAGGGCAGCGTCACCCCCACGATAATGTTTTTCTTGGGCTTGCACTCGTTTTTCAGCATGAAATACAGGATGGGTACCAGCGGCAGGATACACACCCACAGGATCACATTGACCCACACCGACATCACTCTTTCGCCTCCTCGTCCACAAGCCTTTCACACAGCTTCAAAATCTCCTCCCGGCTCAGGCCGGCCAGCCGCAGCTCGCACAGCCGCAGCCGCAGGCCCTCCACCGTCTCCGGCCCGGGGGCGGCTGTTCCGCCCCCCCGCACCACGGCCCCGCTGCGCCGGTCCGTGGTGATATAGCCCTCCTGCTTCAGAAGCTGGTAGGCCTTGCTGGCGGTCATCATATTAATGCCCGCCTCCTCCGCCAGCGCCCGGATGGTGGGCAGGCGGTCCCCCGGCTTCAGCTCCCCCGCGGCGATGGCCAGCACCACCTGGTTCCGAATCTGCTGATAAATGGGTACCTCACTGGAAAAATCCAACCGCAGCAGCATATGTCCGCCCCCTTTGCATTATTTATTGTAATGCAAATAATGCAGAATGTCAAGGTCGGTTTCGCCGGGCAGAAGACCCGCCCGGCGCATATACTGGCTCAGCATAGGTTGTGAAGGAGGAATGTGACAAATGGACAACGCCCAGGATTATGTGGTGAATTCCCTGGAACTGCATCTGTTCTTCGCGCGCATCATGAAGGAGCATGCGTTCTTTTTGAAGGTGGGCTTTCTGCCGCCCAACGCCGACCTGGCCGGAGAGGGAGAGCGGTTTCTCCGGCGGTTTGAGGGGCTGCTCTCCCGGGCCATCGCCCTGAGCGGGCAGGTGGTCCGCCGCTGTGTGCTGGAGTCCGGCGAGCTGTTCACCGAGTTCACCGGCCGGGCCGAGTGCCAGAGCCAGCGGCTGACGGGCACCTTCCTGGACCGGAGCCTGACCGCCCGGGAAATGCGTCTGGCGGGCCGGGACTGCGGAGCGCCCATGCGCGTCTCCCCCGCCCTGGTGGGCCAGGTGCGGCAGCTGAACCGGGAGGGGCTGGCCTTGGTGGACGGCCTGATCGAATTCAAGGAGCGGCTGCTGTGCCGGGTGGATTCCTGCAGGCTGTTCACCGCCAACTACCCCCTGCTCATCGAGCACATTCTGCGGGAGGCCCGCCTCTACCGGGCCTATCTGCTGGAGCTGGAGGGGAGCAGCGGCCGGAGCTGTCAGGAACTGCGGAACAGCGAGCTGTTCTGGAACCGCATTATGATGGAGCACGCCCTGTTCATCCGGGGCCTGCTGGACCCCACCGAGGAGGAACTGATCTGCACCTCCGACCAGTTCGCCCAGGACTACAAGCGCCTGCTGGATGCCGCCGCCGCGGCCAACGACAGCATCATGCCCGACGGCGGCGCCCTGGAGCTGACCCAGAAGTTCCGGGACTTCAAGCGCTCCGGCGTCCAGGGGATCGAGGGCTGCCAGATTCGCTTCCTCATTCTCCCTCTGCTGGCCGACCATGTGCTGCGGGAGGCCAACCACTATATCCGCCTGCTGGAGGAGTAAACAGTACCCTAAATGCCCGCAACCGCATGGTTTCGGGCATTTAGGGTACTTGGGCTTCCGTTAGCATTATTTGCATTTGAAAAATAGTTACAAAACGGTTACAATTTTCACTGTCCTCGCGAGACAAATATTCCATCAGGAGGTTCCCTGTGAAAAAACTGACTGCCCTGTGCGCGGCGATGCTTCTGTGCGCCGCCTGCGCCCTGCCCGTCTCCGCCGCCTCCCTCTCCCACACCGTGGTCCCGGGGGATACCATGTGGAAGCTGGCAGTGAAGTACCAGATCGGGACCAGCGAGATCATCAGCGCCAATCCTCACATCTCCAACCCGGACCTGATCTATCCCGGCCAGGTACTTACCATCCCCCAGCTGGACGCTTCCGTCACCGCCTTTGAGGAGGAGGTAGTCCGGCTGGTCAACCAGATCCGGGTCCAGAACGGGCTGAAGCCCCTGACCGCCAACTGGGAGCTGTCCCGTGTGGCCCGCTACAAGTCCCAGGACATGGTGGACAACCGCTACTTCTCCCACACCAGCCCCACCTACGG
>JBJEYO010000155.1:0-7196 GCA_051886935.1 Candidatus Enterenecus sp.
ATCGAGAACCTGCTGGAGATGGTCACCCTCACCGCCGAGATGCGGGAGCTGAAGGCCAATCCCAACCGCTCCGCCCATGGCGCGGTCATCGAGGCCCGGCTGGACAAGAACCGCGGCCCCGTGGCCACCCTGCTGGTGCAGAACGGCACCCTGAGGCAGGGCGACGTGATCATCGCCGGCACCGCCGTGGGCCGTGTCCGTGCCATGACCGACTACAAGGGCCGCAAGGTCACCGAGGCCGGCCCCTCCGTCCCCGTGGAGATCACGGGCATGGGCGATGTGCCCGGCGCCGGCGATGACTTCCACGCCGTGGCTGACGAGCGCATGGCCCGTGAGCTGGTGGAGCAGCGCAAGGCGGAGCAGAAGAACGCCACCACCGGCGGCGCCAAGCAGAAGGTGTCCCTGGAGGAGCTGTTCAGCCAGATCCAGGCCGGTGAGATGAAGGACCTGAACATCATCGTCAAGGCCGACGTTCAGGGCTCCGCCGAGGCCATCAAGGCCAGCCTGGAGAAGATCTCCAACGAGGAGGTCCGGGTGCGGGTCATCCACTGCGCGGTGGGTGCCATCAACGAGTCCGACGTGATGCTGGCCGCCACCTCCAACGCCATCATCGTGGGCTTCAACGTGCGCCCGGACAAGAACGCCGCCGACTCCGCCGCCCGTACCAAGGTGGACATGCGGATGTACCGGGTCATTTACGACTGCATCAACGAGATCGAGGCGGCCATGAAGGGCATGCTCTCTCCCAAGTTCAAGGAGGTGGCCCTGGGCCAGGCCGAGGTCCGCAGCGTGTTCAAGATCACCGGTGTGGGCATGGTGGCCGGCTGCTACGTCACCGACGGCAAGGTGGCCCGCAACGCCCAGATCCGGCTGGTCCGGGACGGCATCGTCATCCACGAGGGCGTCATGAACTCCCTGCAGCGCTTCAAGGACAGCGTGAAGGAGGTCGCCCGCGGCTACGAGTGCGGCATCGGCATCGAGAAGTACAGCGACATCAAGGAAGGCGACATCATTGAAGCCTTCGTGATGGAGCAGGTCCAGGCGTGATTTTGCCAGGCGGGGCGGGCGTGTTCGCCCGCCCCGCCTGTCTGCATATCTGATTACCGGCTGTCCAACGCCAGTGGGTCAGCTGACTGGAGGGGAAGTGGTCAGATGGTTCGCGTGATACAGATGGATGACAGCTGTAAGGGGAAAACACTGACCTTTCGTTATCAGACAGAGTACTACTATGATGTAGTGGTTCAGGAGAAAGAGTGGGGGCTTTCCTGTGCCTTGGAGCGAAAGCCTTTTGGGTTGAAAGTCGAAAAGACGTTTACTGACACGCTGCTGAGCGACTGGCTGGAAGAGCCGCGGCTTTTTGGCGCGGAGGAAGACGGAAATATACTGGGTTATTTGGAACTGAGCCACGAGCGCTGGAACAACCGGATGCGCATTTCAAACATCTGGGTGGAAGAGCGCCGGCGGGGACGGGGCATCGGCAGCTTGATGATGGAACGGGCTGTGTCTGAGGCACAGAAGGCAGGCGCCCGGGCTTTGGTCCTGGAAACACAGAGCTGCAATGATCCCGCCATTCAGTTCTACCGCAGACACGGTTTTTCCTGGTCGGGCATAGACCTGACTGCGTATTCCCAGGAGGACGTCCAGAGAAAGGAAGTTCGGCTGGAGCTGGCTCGCCCCTGCCTGTGAGAATGAGCGAAGGCATTTCACCGTGCGATGAACAGGGATTCCAGATTGCGGGAGACACTCCGGCTCAGCGTAGGGGCGGCCCCATGTGGCCGCCCATGGCACAGACGGCGCTTTACAGCTTTTCCAGGCAGGCGTCCGTAAGCTGAAGACCCAGCTTCAGGCCCTGATAAAACGCCCACAGCCCGTGGCCTTTGACCGGGTCATGGCGAAGATATTCGGGCCAGAACTCTGGATTCGGCTCTGTGACGAAATAATGGTAGATCTCCTCCACGATCAGAGGGACAGACGGTTCCATAGACAACACTCCAAACACGATATTTTTATCGTGTTAATTATACACGATAAAAATATGCGTGTCAATAGGAGGAAGAAAAATGATTTTCAACGAGAGATTGAGAGTTCTGCGGCAGGAGAAAGGGCTGACGCAGGCCCAGGCCGCCCAGGCGCTTTCCATCGCGTACCGAAACTATCAGCGGCTGGAGGCGGACGGAAATACGCCCAACTTCTCCAATCTGGTCCAGATCGCCGAGCTGTTCGGCGTTTCCATGGACTACCTGGCGGGCCGCACGGATGTCCGTGAGGTCAACCGCTAACCGGACATACTAACAACGAAAACGACCTCTCAAGGAGGAAAACAATATGGCAAGCAATCGAATCGGACGCATCAACGAGGAGATCCAGCGGGAGCTGGCCGCCCTCATCCCCACGGTGAAAGACCCCCGTGTGACCGGCATGATCTCGGTCACCGCCGTGGACACCACCACCGACCTGCGCTACGCCAAGGTCTATGTGTCCATGCTGGACAAGTCCAGCGCCAAAGAGGTGGTCAAGGGCCTGAAGTCCGCCGCCGGCTATCTCCGCCGGGAGCTGGGACACCGGCTGAACCTGCGCTACACCCCGGAGCTGGTCTTTGAGGAGGACCACTCCATCGACCACGGCGCCCATATCCTGGAGCTGCTGCGGGACCCCAATGTGGTCAAGCCCGCCAACCCCGCCAACGCCCATATCGTGCTGGACGAGGAGGACTGAGGCATGGACTACCGGGAGGCCGCGGCGTTTCTGCGCGCCCATGACAACTATCTGATCATCACCCATAAGCGGCCGGACGGGGATGCCATCGGCTGCTCCGTGGCCCTGGCGGAGCTGCTGCGGGCCGTGGGCAAGACCGCCTGGCTGCTGCCCAGCCTGGATGCCACCGCCATCTTCACCGAGTACCTGGAGGGGCAGACCGCCCCGGCGGGCTTTGTGCCCGACACGGTGGTGTCCGTGGACATGGCCGGCCTGGGGCTGCTCCCCCCCAACGGGGAGCCCTGGCGGAACGCCATCGCCCTGTCCATCGACCACCACCCCTCCAATGAGGGCTACGCCGCCCACACCTGCCTGGAGGGGGACAAGGCCGCCTGCGGCGAGATCCTCTGGAAGATCGCCGGGGAGCTGGGGATTATGAACAGGACCATCGCCGACGCCCTCTATGTGGCCGTGTCCACCGACACCGGCTGCTTTGTGTACTCCAATGTGACCCCCCACACCCACCGGGCGGCGGCGGCGCTGATGGAGGCCGGGGCGGACTACAAGCGGCTGAACAAGAAACACTTCCGCACCAAGACCATGGCCCGGATGAGGCTGGAGAGCCTGATCCTGCTGAACATGCACCTGTACCGGGACGGCGTGGTGGCGGTGGCTCCCATTTCCCTGGACATGATGGCCCAGGCGGGCGCCACCGAGAACGACGCGGAGGACATTGCCGCCTTTGTGGGCCAGGTGGAGGGGGTGCGCCACTCAGCCACCATCCGGGAGCTGAAGCCGGGGGAGTGCAAGATCTCCCTGCGCACCGCCGCCGACCTGAACGCCTCCCACACCTGCGCCCGGCTGGGGGGCGGCGGCCACGCCGCCGCCGCCGGCTGCACCGTGTACGGCACGGTGGAGGAGGCGGAGCGGGCTATTATGGACGCCATCAACGCCCAGATGGCGGAGCGGTAAAATCACGCAGGGGAGGCCCGATGAGGACATCGGGCCCTACGGCGATCAGGTAAATTACGGTTTTCGCGTAGGGGCCGATGTCCTCATCGGCCCGAATCCGAAGGGCAATGCCGCAATCCCGGCGGTGGGGTCGTCGGGGACGCCGACCCTTACGAATCACCCCGGCGGTGCGGCAACGTATTTTTCCGGCACGCAGCAGGGGAGGCCCCGCGTGGCCGCCCGCGGATGAAGCCACATCCAATACGCCCGGACGGCGCACAGGAGATTTGGATATGTCAAACGGAGTTCTCATCATCGACAAGCCCCAGGGCTGGACCAGCATGGACATCTGCGCTAAGCTGCGGGGCGTCTTTCATGAAAAACGGGTGGGCCACGCCGGTACCCTGGACCCCATGGCCACCGGCGTGCTGGCGGTGTTTCTGGGCCGGGCCACCCGGGCGGTGGAGTTCGCCGCCGCGGGGGACAAGGAGTACCGCGCCGTGCTGCGGCTGGGCCTGACCACCGACACCCAGGACACCACCGGCACTGTGCTGGAGGAGCGCCCCGTGTCCGTCACCCCGGAGGAGCTGGAGACCGTGCTGGCCCGGTTCCGGGGGGACATCCTCCAGGTGCCGCCCATGTACTCCGCCCTGAAGGTGGAGGGGAAAAAACTCTATGAGCTGGCCCGGAAGGGCAGGGAGGTGGAGCGCGCCCCCCGGCCCGTGACCATCCGCGCCCTGGAGCTGGGGGAGCGCCTCAGCGACACCGACTTCGCCCTGCGGGTGGAGTGCTCCAAGGGTACTTATATCCGCACGCTCTGCCACGACATCGGACAGGCCCTGGGCTGCGGCGGCGCCATGGCGGCGCTGCGCCGCACTCGCTGCGCGGGCTACACCCTGGAGCAGGCGGTGACGCTGGAGCAGGTGGAGGCGGCGGAGAACCCCGCCGCCCTGCTGGCCCCGGTGGACAGCTGCTTTGCCCATCTGCCCGCCCTGACCCTCACCGCCGCCCAGGCCAGATGCGTCCGCAACGGCGCGGCCTTCACCTTCCCCGGGGAGGGGGAGTGGCGGGCCTACGGCCCGGACGGCGCCTTTCTGGCGGTGTGCCGGGGGGCGGAGGGAAAGCTGGTCACAGTGAAAAGTTTTTTTGAGGTCTGATATTCTATGAAAGAGACAACGCGTGTCATCGCCCTCGGATTTTTCGACGGCGTTCATCTCGGCCACGGCGCTCTGCTGCGCCGGACGGCCCGGCGGGCGGAGGCATTGGGCGCCGTCCCCGCCGCTCTGACCTTTGACCGGCCCCCCAAGGCCATGGTGAGGGGGGCTCCGGTGCCCCTCATCAACACTCCGGAGGACCGGGCCTGGCTCATGGAGGCCCTGTACGGCATCCGGGAGGTGGAGGTGCTCCCCTTCGACCGGGCCATGATGGAGATGCCCTGGGAGCGGTTCGTCACCGACATCCTCCGGGACCGGTTCCACGCGGTCCATGTGGTGGCCGGGCACGACTACCATTTCGGGTACAAGGGCGAGGGAAATGCGGAGCGGCTGACCATGCTGTGCGCCCGGCTGGGCATCGGCTGCGACATCATCGACCGGGTGGAGCTGAACGGAATCACCGTCTCCTCCACCCACATCCGGGGGCTCATCGAGCAGGGGGACATGGAGGAGGCCAGGCACTTCCTGGGCCATCCCCACATCCTGTCCGGCACCGTGGTCCACGGCAGGCAGCTGGGCCGCACCCTGGGCACCCCCACCTCCAATCTGGTGGTGCCGGACGGGGTGCTGGTGCCTGCCTTCGGAGTGTACGCCGCCCGGGCGGTGACACCGGAGGGCACCTGGCCCGCGGTGACCAATGTGGGTGTGCGCCCCACGGTGGACAGCGACGGCAGAGTGACGGTGGAGCCCTGGATTCTGGACTACTCCGGCGACCTGTACGGCAGGACCATCCGGGTGGAGTTCTACAAGCGGCTCCGGCCGGAGCGCCGCTTCCCCTCGGTGGAGGAGCTGAGAGCCGAGATCCTGCGTAACGCGGAGGAGACCCGGGCCTATTTCGACCATGAGTTTTTTGACGCGCGGGAGGGATAGGCCATGTTGGCGACGGTCATCAACGTGGCTCTGGTGCTCGTCGGGAGCGCCGTGGGCCTGATATTCAAAAATCTGATCAGCGAGAAGCTCATGTCCCTGCTGACCCAGGCCCTGGGCCTGTGCGTGCTGGGCGTGGGCGTGTGCAGCCTGGTGGGCACGGAGAATATCCTGTGCGTGGTGGTGTGCATGGCGGTGGGCTCGGTCATCGGCCACGCCGTGGACATCGAGGGCCGGCTGGAGCGGGGCGGCGACCTGCTGCGGGCCAAGGTGGTCCGGCGCGGGGAGGGCCGGGGCTTCACCGAGAGTTTTGTCAATGCCTCCCTGCTGTTCTGCGTGGGGGCCATGGCCATCACCGGCTCCATAGAGGCGGGCATGAACCACAACTATGAGATTTTGGTGTCCAAGGGGATCATCGACGGGGTCATGTCTGTCTCCTTTGCCGCCACCATGGGGGTGGGGGTGGCCTTTTCCGCCGTTCCCCTGTTTCTCTACCAAGGGGTGCTGACCCTGCTGGCCGCCTGGGTGGGGCCGCTGCTGCCCCAGACGGTGATCACCGAGATGTCCGCGGTGGGGGGCACCCTCATCGTGGCCGTGGCCATCAACATGCTGGGCCTGGGCAAAGAGAAGATCAAGGTGGGCAATATGCTGCCCGCCATGTTTTTGCCCATCGCGTACATACCCCTGGCCAACTGGCTGGGCGGGTTGTTCTGAGCAGATTGTCCACCTTGAGGGACCCGCCGCAGGCGGGACGGCGCGTGCGCTCGGGGCCGCTTGCCCAAAGCCTCCCTCTGATGAGGGAGGTGGCACTTGCAAAGCAAATGACGGAGGGATAGATGAAGAAGGACTACCCCTCAGTCGGCCTGACGGCTGACAGCTCCCCTGACAAGGGGAGCCGTTGAGGTGGGGGCCTATTCTGCGTTCCCACATTCCATATCCGCGCCCAGCGGCGCTTCTCTCCCCTGAGAGGAGCGCCGCTGTTTTTGTTTCTAAAAGACAACCACCAGCTCGGCTGGTGGTAAAAAACAACTTATAGAGAGGAAAAAAGTAGACAAAATAAAAACTCCCCATTAGAGTAGAAATGGTTTGCCGACCACATAACTACCGAAATGAGGAGGACTTTACCGTGAAAGATAAAGACATAAGTAGTTTAGAACATACCAGTTGGAGATGTCAATACCGTGTAGTATTTGCACCGAAATATCGCAGGATGGAAATCTACGGAAGGATAAAAGCGATATCGGTGTGATACTCCGAAAATTATGCCAGCAGAAAGGCGTAGAGATTATAGAGGCGGAAGCGTGCCGTGATCACATCCATATGTTGATAAGTATACCGCCCAAATATAGCGTAGCTCAAATCATGGGGTACCTGAAAGGTAAAAGCAGCTTGATGATATTTGATAGGCATGCAAATTTGAATAATGTGCCGCCGCATTCTCGTGACTTCAGTCGTGAGTAAGGCGGCCGA
>JBJEYO010000156.1:0-7134 GCA_051886935.1 Candidatus Enterenecus sp.
TGCTTTGAGTTGGATTGGCCGCTGGGGTGCTTTTACACATCCGCATATTCCATGCCCCCCTATTCTCCCATAAAACCGAAAAATTTGCAATGGTTTGGCCGCTGTTGTTTCTTATATTTTAGGAAGGAGCCTCTGTGCAAACAACACAAATCCCCGGCAAACTATGAAACCTCTCACAAAAAAACTTGCAGAAGCGACTTTTTCCTTGACAGGCAACACCGGGAATACTATAATTTAATGGAGCGGACGGGTGCTTCGGAATTCGAAGCTTACTTGTCCTTTTTTTGCGGGAAAGGAGAATCGACCGGAATGGGTAAATATACCAAAGAAGACATTATCCGCATGGTGGAAGAAGAGGGCGTGGACTTCATCCGCATGCAGTTTACCGATATGTTCGGCCAGGCAAAGAACGTGGCCATCACCGCCTCTCAGATCGTCAAGGCAGTCAGCAACCAGATCTCCATTGACGGCAGCTCCATTGAGGGCTTCACCCGGATTCACGAGTCCGACCAGTACCTCTACCCCGACCTGGACACCTTCACCATCCTGTCCTGGTACGAGCAGCAGGGGAAAGTGGCCCGGCTCATCTGCGACGTGTGCAACCCCGACGGCACCCCCTTTATCGGCGACCCCAGAGGGGCTCTGAAGCGGGTCCTGGCCCGGGCAGCAGAGATGGGCTACACTTTCAACGTGGGCCCCGAGTGCGAGTTCTTCCTCTTTGAAATGGACAAGGATGGCAAGCCCACCACCAAAACCGGCGATGAGGCCGGCTACTTCGACCTGGGCCCCATCGACCATGGGGACTACACCCGCCGGGAGATCTGCCTGGCCCTGGAAAACCTTGGCTTCGAGATCGAGGCCTCTCACCACGAGTGCGCCGCCGGCCAGCATGAGATCGACTTCAAGTACGCCGAGGCTCTGAAGGCCGCCGACAACATCATCACCTTCAAGCAGACCGTGAAGAAGATCGCCTATGCCAACGGCCTGCACGCCACCTTCATGCCCAAGCCCATCTACGGCACCGCCGGCTCGGGCATGCACATCAACATGTCCCTGTTCAAGGACGGCAAGAACGTCTTTTACGATCCCCAGGGGGACCGTGGCCTGTCCAAGGAGGCCTATCACTTCATCGCGGGCCTGCTGGAGCATGTGAAGGGCATGACCGCCATCACCAACCCCCTGGTCAACTCCTACAAGCGCCTGGTGCCCGGCTATGAGGCTCCCTGCTACCTGGCCTGGTCTGCCTCCAACCGTTCTGCCCTCATCCGCATCCCCGCTGCCCGGGGCAACAGCACCCGGGTGGAGCTGCGCAACCCCGACCCCTCCTGCAACCCCTACCTGGCCCTGGCTGTCTGCCTGGCCGCCGGTCTGGACGGCATCGAGCGGGGTCTGGAGCCCCCGGAGGAGATCACCGAAAACATCTTCGACATGGACGCCGCTTCCCGGGCCGCCAACGGCATCGACGACCTGCCCGACTCCCTGGAGCACGCCCTGTTCGCCCTGGAGGCCGATCCCCTCATCCAGTCCGTCCTGGGCCCCCACATCTATCCCCAGTACGTCTCCGGCAAGAAGAAGGAGTGGCAGGAATACTGCACCCGCGTCTCCAGCTGGGAGATCGCCAAGTACATGGTGCTCTACTGATTACCCCACAAAAGAACCGGGAGAAACCGCAGCACGGCTTCCCCCGGTTTTTTGTGAATGTGTCGGATAAATATTCTCAGTTTTCCCTGGCTTATGAATATTCTTTCGTCATATACCACAAAATCCATGAAAGATTACCCGGTTTGTTTTTCGTCCTGTCCCGCAGGATTGCATTGACGGGGGAACAACTTTCCGGTATACTTAAGAGTTGAAAATTACGCATTCGTCAGAAAAGCGGCATAAATCGCGCAGCCGTTCATTTCCTGTATTTATGGATGGAGGGACAAGATGAAAAAAGCATATCTCTACTTAGAAAACGGCCAGGTCCTGGAGGGGCAGAGCTTCGGCGCCTCCGGCACAGTCACGGGCGAGCTGGTCTTTACCACCGGCATGACCGGCTGTGTGGAAAGCCTGACCGATCCCAGCTATTTCGGCCAGCTGGTGATTTACACCTTCCCGCAGTTCGGCAACTACGGCATCTGCCTCAAGGACAAGGAGAGCCCCCAGTGCCAGATGGGCGGCGTGGTGGTCCGGGAGTTTTGCCAAGAGCCCTCCAACTTCCGCTGTGACCAGTCCGTGGATGCCTTCCTGAAGGACCAGAACGTGGTGGGCATCGCCGGGGTGGACACCCGGATGCTCACCCAGATGATCCGGGACAAGGGCGTGATGAACGCCGTCATCACCACCGAGGAGACTCCCCCGGACATGGAAAAACTGAAGGCTTACCGGGTGGAGCAGTCTGTGGAGAGCACCAGCGAGAAGGAGGTCTCCGTTCTCTCCCCTGAGGGGGAAGTGAAGTTTTCCGTTGGCCTCATTGACTACGGCGCCAAGCAGTCCATCGCCAACAGCCTGCTGCTCCGGGGCTGCCAGGTGACCGTCTACCCCTACAACACCCCCGCTGAGACCATCCTGGCCGGCGGGCACGACGGGGTGATGCTCTCCAACGGACCCGGCGACCCGGCGGACAACCAGTTCTGCATCCAGCAGATCCAGAAGCTCTTCGGCAAGATCCCCATGTTCGGCATCTGCCTGGGCCACCAGATGATGGCCCTGGCGGCAGGGGCCAAGACCACCAAGCTGAAGTTCGGCCACCGGGGGGCCAACCAGCCGGTGAAGGACCTGGTGGAGGGCAAGGTCTCCATCACCAGCCAGAACCACGGCTACGCCGTGGACGCCGCCTCCCTGGAAGGCACCGAAGGGGTGCTGCGGTTCGTGAACGTGAACGACGGCACCTGCGAGGGTGTGGACTACCCCGCCTACCACGCCTTCTCGCTCCAGTTCCACCCCGAGGCACACGGCGGTCCCCTGGACTGCCAGACCGCCTTTGACCGCTTTACCGAAACGATGAAGGAGGGCTTGTAATGCCGAAGGATACATCCATTAAAAAAGTGCTTGTGATCGGTTCCGGCCCCATCGTCATCGGCCAGGCCGCCGAGTTCGACTATGCCGGCACTCAGGCCTGCCGGGTCCTCCGGCAGGAGGGCATCGAAACCGTCCTCATTAACTCCAACCCCGCCACCATCATGACCGACAACGCCATGGCGGACGCGGTGTATCTGGAGCCCCTCACCACCCAGACCGTCAAGCGCATCATTGAAGAAACCAAGCCTGACAGCCTGCTGGCTGGTCTGGGCGGCCAGACCGGTCTGACCATCGCCATGGAGCTGGCCCACGAGGGCTTCCTGGCCTCTCACAACGTGCGTCTCATCGGCACCAACGCCGACGCCATCGACAAGGCCGAGGACCGGCAGCTGTTCAAGGACGCCATGGCCCGCATCGGCCAGCCCACCATCCCCTCGGACACCGCCAACGACATTGAGTCCGCCGTGGCCATTGCCAACCGCATCGGCTACCCCGTGATCGTCCGGCCCGCCTTCACCCTGGGCGGCGGCGGCGGCGGCGTGGCCTACAGCGAGGAGGAGCTGCGGGAAGTGGGCGCCGTGGGCCTGGACTACTCCCCCATCACCCAGGTCCTCATCGAAAAGTACATCTTCGGCTGGAAGGAAATCGAGTTCGAGGTGATGCGGGACCACAACGGCACCGCCATCACCATCTGCTCCATGGAAAACTTCGACCCCGTGGGCATTCACACCGGCGACTCCATCGTGGTAGCTCCCGCCCTTACTCTGAGCGACAAGGAGTACCAGATGCTCCGCACCGCCGCTCTGAGCATCATCGAGGAGATGGGCATCGAGGGCGGCTGCAACTGCCAGTTCGCCCTGAACCCCGACAGCTTTGAGTACGCCGTCATTGAGGTGAACCCCCGTGTCTCCCGGTCCTCCGCCCTGGCCTCCAAGGCCACCGGCTACCCCATCGCCAAGGTCACCGCCAAGATCGCCCTGGGCTACACCCTGGACGAAATCAAGAATGACGTCACCGGGGAGACCTACGCCTGCTTCGAGCCCGCCGTGGACTATGTGGTGTGCAAGTTCCCCAAGTGGCCCTTTGACAAGTTCCACGGAGCCAGCCGGAAGCTGGGCTCTCAGATGAAGGCCACCGGCGAGGTCATGTCCATTGAGCACACCTTCGAGGCCGCCCTCATGAAGGCCGTCCGGGGCGCGGAGATCAAGCTGGACAGCCTCCGCCGCACCGACACCTCCGGCAAGAGCCTGGACGAGCGCCTGGCCTCCATGGACGACCTGCGGCTGTTCACCATCTTCGAGGCCCTCTCCCAGGGGGTCAGCGTGGACCACATCAACGACGTGACCAAGATTGACAAGTGGTTCATCTGCAAGATCAAGAACCTGGTGGAGTTTGAAGCCTCCATTGAGAAAAACGGCATCACCCCGGAAAGCTACCTCCAGGGCAAGAAATACGGCTATCCCGACAAGGTCCTGGCAAGACTGGCCGGGGTGGAGGAGAGCACCCTCCCCCACCGCCTGCCCAGCTACAAGATGGTGGACACCTGTGCCGCCGAGTTCCAGGCCCAGACCCCCTATTTCTACTCCACCTACGACGACACCTGCGACGCCCGCTCCTTCCCCCGCACCGGCAAGCAGACCGTTATCGTGTTGGGCTCCGGCCCCATCCGCATCGGCCAGGGCATCGAGTTTGACTACAGCTCCGTCCACTGCGTCCAGACCCTGAAAGAGATGGGCTACGACGTGGTCATCATCAACAACAACCCCGAGACCGTCTCCACCGACTACGACACCGCCGACCGGCTGTACTTCGAGCCCCTCTCCCCCGAGGACGTGATGGGCGTCATCGAAGTGGAAAAGCCCGTGGGCGTGGTGGTGGCCTTCGGCGGACAGACCGCCATCTCCCTTACCGACTTTCTGGATAAGCAGGGCATCCCCATCCTGGGCACCTCTGCCGACGGCATCGACATGGCCGAGGATCGGGGCCGGTTCGACGCTCTGCTGGAAACCCTGAACTTCCGCCGCCCCAAGGGCATGAGCGTCACCACCCTGGAGGAGGCCCTGAGCGCCGCCGATGAGCTGGGCTACCCCGTCCTGCTCCGCCCCTCCTACGTCATCGGCGGCCAGAACATGGTCATCGCCCACGACCGGAACGACGTGGAGAAGTACATGAACGTGATCCTCTCCGGCGGCTTCCGCAACGACGTGCTGGTGGATAAGTACATGCCCGGCACCGAGCTGGAGGTGGACGTGATCTCCGACGGCGTGGACGTGCTCATGCCCGGCATCATGGAGCACATCGAGCGGGCAGGCGTTCACTCCGGCGACTCCATCGCCGTCTATCCCCCCTACAGCCTGACGGACAAGATGATGCAGGTGGTGGTGGAGTGCTCCGAGAAGCTGGCCCTGGCCCTGGGCACCAAGGGTCTCGTGAACATCCAGTACCTGATCTATCACGGGGAGCTCTTCGTTATCGAGGTCAACCCCAGAGCCTCCCGCACCATCCCCTATCTGTCCAAGGTCACCGGCATTCCCATGGTGGACCTGGCCACCCGGATCATGATGGGCGCCACCCTGAAGGAGCTGGGCTATGAGGGCGGCCTGTGGAAGATTCCGCCCTACTACGCCGTGAAGGTCCCCGTGTTCTCCTTTGAGAAGATCACCGACGCCAACTCCATGCTGGGCCCCGAGATGAAGTCCACCGGCGAGGTCCTGGGCCTGGGCCGCACCTTCAACGAGGCCATCTTCAAGGGTCTGGCCGCCGCCGGCTACCGGCACTACAGCGGCAAGGGGGTTCTCATCAGCGTGGAGAACCACGAGCTGCCCGAGGTGGTGGGCCTGGCCAAGAAGTTCGGCGACCTGAACATGCCCATGTACGCCACCCGGGACACCGCCGAGACCATCCGCAGCCTGGGCATCCAGGTGACGGAGATCGGGGACATCGGCCCCGGCTCTCAGGCCTACCAGCTCATGGAAGAGGGCAAGATCGGCCTTATCATCTACACCGGCGCCCTGTACGACGACACCCTCTCCGACTACATTGAGCTGCACCGGGAGGCCATCCGCCACTCCATCGCCTCCATCACCTCCCTGGACACCGCCAACGCCATGGCCAACATGATGGCCAGCAAGTTCCACCTGAGCAACACCGAGCTGGTGGACCTGAACAACATGCGCAAGGAGCGGCAGCAGCTGCCCTTCGCCAAGATGCAGGGCTGCGGCAACGACTACATCTTCTTCGACAACCGGGACGGCAAGATCTCCAGCCCCGGCTCCCTGTGCGTCAGCGTCTGCGACCGGCACTACGGCATCGGCGGCTACGGCATCGTCCTCATTGAAAACTCCGACGTGGCCGACGCCAAGATGCGCATCTTCAACCGGGACGGCAGCGAGGGCAAGATGGCCGGCAACAGCATCCGCTGCGTGGGCAAGTACCTCTACGACAAGGGCATTGTGAAGAAGGAGTACATGACCATCGAAACCGCCGCCGGCATCAAGAGCCTGCTGCTGTTTATCCGCAACGGCAAGGCCAACACGGTCAGCGTGGGCATGGGCAAGGCCGACCTGCTCACCAGCAGCCTGCCCACCACCCTCCCCGGCAACACCATCATCAACCGGCCGGTGGACATTGCCGACGGCACCTACAACATCACCTGCGCCTCCATCGGCAACCCTCACTGCGTGGTCTTCTGCGACGACCCCTCCTCCCTGGACCTGGAGACCATCGGTCCCAAGTTCGAGTACGCCAAGTACTTCCCCGAGCGCATCAACACCGAGTTTGTCCGCATCGTCAACGACGAGACCCTGCGGATGCGGGTGTATGAACGGGGCAACGGCGAGACCGTGGCCTGCGGCACCGGCGCCTGCGCCGCCGTTATCGCCGCCACGGAAAACGGCTACGTGGAAAAGGGCCGCGACATCACCGTGAAGCTGGTGGGCGGCGACCTGGTGGTCAACTACACCGACCACGAGGTGATCCTCACCGGCGACGCCGTGATGGTGTACGAGGGCTTTGTGGAGTATTAAGTCTCACCTCTATCCCTGATAAACAAACAGAACCCCCGACCCAATTGGGTCGTGCACCTGTAAAATAAAAGTAGACACTCACAAAAGTGTGGGTGTCTACTTTTTT
>JBJEYO010000157.1:0-7113 GCA_051886935.1 Candidatus Enterenecus sp.
CAATGGATTGCGGACCTCATTGCGTACTCTTACTGTTAAATTCGGGATTGTAGCACGAAATGGGCCCGTTGTAAATGAAAACCGGCCGAAAATGCGGTCTCTCCCGTCTCCCCCTGGGGTATTTCTGAGACTGTCGAAAAAGGCTTCGCTTTTTCCGACAATTCTTTGCAGTCCGCTGCGTCGCAGGATTTGTCCGGTGAAGGCGGACAAATCCCACGCTTGCGGCCTGAGAAGTATTTTCTCCGACGCACATGTCGCCGGAGAAAATCAATTTCAATTTATTCCGCTGCTGGGCGGCGAAACTCTACGAGGTTTTTCGACAGACTGTTCTTTCATTTCTTTTCAATATATGGTAACATTATATTAAATTCAAGAGGGGTGTTTTTAATGATTTGACATGCCTTTGTTCCGGCAATATCCGTTTTTTCACTATGCATTCTGCCTATTGGCATATCCATGAGCAGATACCTTCCGCTAACACATCTCTCACATAATGTTATATTACTAAGGAAGGAGCCTTTGTCATGTTAAAACGGATTTTTAGTTCTCTCATCTTTGTCTGCCTGCTTGCGAGCGTCTGCACATTTCCTGTTTATGCACAGGGGCAAAGTATCCCGGAATCTGTTGACTATATGAAATATGATTTGGATACCGGCCGCGCTTCCTATTATAGCTTTGATGACCTTCCTGATGCGACAAGCGGTCAGGATTATGCGTGCAGCCCCGGCTACTTCCCCAATGGCATTGAACCGATCAACCCAACTAGTCCCTACGCAATTATTGGCACTGACAACCGCACAAGAGTGAATCCAACAAATGTAGGCCCGTATTGCAGTACTGTGTATATATACTCAACTTTTAGTACTGGAGCATATATGGTGGCATCTGGCTTTATGATAGGCCCGTACGCAGTTGCGACAGCAGCGCATTGTGTATATAATAGTGAGCATGGGGGAGCCGCTGTCTCCGTTACAGTGATTCCGGCAAAAAATGGGGCAGCTGAGCCTTATGGAAAGGAAACTGTATCGGCCGATAATCTTGTTGTCTCATGGGAATATACTCAGACAGGATCAGCAGACGATGATTGGGCTGTCATTGAACTTAATACTCCTCTTGGCAATCAAACAGGCTGGCTTGGCCTGAGGTGGCAGAGTACATCTTACAACAACACTTTCGTTTATAATACCGGCTACCCAAGCGCCTCCTCTACTGAAGAACAGCTCGCAGACGCAAGCTATATGTTCGTAGGAACAGGATATGTCCGGGAAAGCGGCAACAAATACCTCAAAGGAGATTGGGATGCCACCGGCGGTAACAGCGGCGGCCCGGTTTTTGCCTACTATAATAATACCGGCTATACACTGATTGGGATTCTTACCGGAGGCAGTACTATTCAGAACAGCGCTTATCCATCCTCATATACATTTGCCACAAGGATTACGGAAAATTTATATAACTTCTTTAACTCCTATCGAACGAGTCCTGTTTAAAAGAAAGGAGCCGCGCCATGAGATACCGCCCGCTCCGCTCCGGCTTTCAGGGGAAGGCCGTGAATTTCAAGCTCCTCTCCCTGTGCCTGCTGGCCCTGTGCATCCTTCTGGCCGCGGCGCTGGCGGCGGTGCTCCTGTCCGGCCGCTCCTCCTCTCAGCCGCCCTCCGGCGCCACGCGCATGGAGGTGATCTCCCTGGATGGGTCGGACGATCACGCCGCCTGGATCCTGGCCCGGGACTCCTACGGCACCCTTCTACGGGTGACCGTCACCCCCTCCACCCGGATCCTTGACCCGGAGGGAGACCCGGTCTTTTTCAGCGCCCTGGCCCCCGGCCTGCACATCCTGGCCGCCATCACCCAGCCGGTCCCCTCCCCCATCCTGACCGACGCCCAGGGGCAGCCCGCCCCCATAACCGTCTCCGGCTGCGAGCGCATCGACATACTGCCTCAGGAGTGACCGAAAAAAGTTTCTTCAAAACCGCAGGCCGCGGGGCCCCGCGGCCTGTCCTTATTTCCGCTCCTCCAGCTTCAATACCATCACGGTGCGGTCGTCCCCCCGGCCCTCCCGCTGGCCGCTCTCCCGGAGGATGCGGTCAGCCAGGGAGCGGGGCGACCGGCCGTCAAACTCGCTGAGGGCGGCTCGCAGCCACTGGTCCCCCCGCCCGGAGGTGACGCCGTCGCTGACCATGACCAGGCAGTCCCCGGCCCGCAGCTCCAGAGGGAACCTGTCCGGCTCCCCCGCCCCGGCGGACACCCCGGCGGGCAGGGAGCCGCCGTCCAGCCGCTCCACCCCGGTCTCCCGGCGCAGGTATGTGGGGGCCGCCCCCAGCTTGTACACCGCCCCCGCGCCGGTGTACAGGTCAAGCTGGAGCAGGTCGATGGTGGTGAAGCCCCCCTGGGCCTCCCCCCGGAGGGCCAGGGCCTCCCCCACCGTGTTCAGGGCCTCCTCCGGCGTCAGGCCCGCCCGGAGGAACTTCTCCAGCAGGGACAGGGCGCAGCCGCTGTCCGCCCGGGCCTCCGGCCCGCTGCCCATGCCGTCGCACAAAATCACATTGAGCCGCCCGCCGTCATCCTTGAACCAGGCGCCCGAGTCCCCGCTGACCGTCTGGCCCTCCCGGTCGGCGGCGGCCACCCCGGCCACCGCCATCAGGGGCTCCCGCTGGACCAGGCGGGCCATGCCCCGGCCCCCCTCCTCCGCCCGGAGGGGGCAGTCCAGCAGGGCGGACAGCCGGGCCACCTCCCCGGGCTGTGTCAGCTTCTCCGCCCCCGCCCCCCGGACCTCCAGGCGCAGGTGGCCGTACTCGTCGTTCCACACCGCCGCCCGGCCCTCCAGACCCAGGGCGGCCATGCGCTGCTTCACCAGCCGCTGGCGGGACACATCCACCGCCGGCTCCTCCGCCAGCTCCGCCGCCGTCCGGTCCAGCATCCGGGCCAGCTGGCCGTACTGGGCGCACACCGCCGCCCGGCTCTCACGCACCCGGCTATCGTAGCGCCGGCGGTACAGCAGGGCGGTCAGCTCCCGGTTGGCCGCCCGCAGGAAGTGGTCGAACTGGGCGCAGCGCCCGGAGAAGTAGGGAGGGAAGTCCTCCCGCAGACCCTCTCCCCGGTCCATCATGGGGCCCAGGGCGTCGGACAGGGCGGTCCTGGTGGTCTGATACTCCTGCTGCCAGCACCGCTCCCGCTGGCGGCAGCGGGCGCACACCCGCTCCGCCGCCCGGTCAAAGAGCCGGGAGGCGTCCCCGTCGTTGACCTCCGTATCGGGAAAGGCGGCGGACAGGTCCCCGGACACCGCCCGGAATGCCTCCGCCGTCCGCCCCAGCCGCCGGACCGCCAGCCGCCGGGCGCCGTCCTCCTCCTGCTCCGCCCGCTCCTGCCGCACCAGGGCGGCCAGGCGGCGCAGCAGCTTGTCCGGCAGAATGAGGAAGATCACCGCCCCGGCCACCATCTCGTAGATCAGGGCCCGGTCCTCCGTGCCGCTCCACAGCATGGCCGCGCCGCCGGACATCAGGTAGGCCAGAGCGCACAGCAGCCGCCCCTGGCCGGAAAAAGCCCCGGTGACCAGGCCGGGAAAGGCGTAGGCCAGGGTATAATAAGGGGCGGCCCCGGCGGACAGGTCCATGGCCAGGCCCGCCGCCACCCCGGCGGCGGCGCCGATGCCCACGCCCCCCTTCCAGCCGGCGGTCATCACCGCCAGCACGCACAGCACCCGGCCCAGGGAGTAGGCGCCGGCCACCGTCACCCGGGCCAGGGTGACCATCACCGTGGCCCCCAGCACCAGCACCCCCACCGTCTGCTGCACCGACAGGACCCCGCCGGGGCGGGGCTGGTCCAGGGCGTCAAAGGCCAGGCGGTAGAAGTACACCGTCCCGGCGGTGAGCACCACCTCGGTGATAAAGCCCACCGCGGCGGCGGCGCTCCACCCGGAGGCGGACTGGTACACAAAGCCCACCAGGCCGTTGACCAGGGCACACACCATAGGCATGAACCACCTCTGGCCGTAGAGCCGGAACTCCCCCAGGGCCAGGGAGACGGCGTAGACGATCATGCAGGCGGCAATGTACCTCAGTCCCCCCACGAAGCCCCGGAAGGACAGATAGCCCAGCGCCGCCCCCAGCAGGGCGGCCAGGCCCTCCAGCCCCGGCCTGCACACCCCCACCAGGGCCAGGCCGCACAGGGCGCGGCCATCCAGAATCTCCGCTCCCGCCAGGGCCGCGGCCAGCAGGAAGCGCACCAGGCAGTCGGACAGGCGCATGGCCATGGACAGGGACAGGCGGGCGGGCCTGTCCTCCCCGGCCTTATCTTTTGCAGTCATAGGGTGATCCCTCCGGTTTGGTCGTTTGCGCCATTATACCCCTCTTCCCGAAAAAAGCCCGTCGGAACCTGTCTTGCCCCCTGACGGGAAATGTGATATGATGAAGAAACCAAAACAGAAGGAGTTCTTCCGTGAAAATAGGCAATGTGGAACTGAACACCAGGGTGGCTCTGGCCCCCATGGCGGGGGTCAGCGATCTGGCCTTCCGCACCGTGTGCCGGGAGCTGTCCGGCTGCTACACCGTCACCGAGATGGTCAGCGCCAAGGCCCTGTGCTACGGCGATAAAAAGACCGCCTCCCTGCTGAAGCTGGGGGAGGGGGAGCACCCGGCCGCGGTGCAGATCTTCGGCAGCGACGAGGCCGCCATGGAGCGGGGCGCCGCCCTGGCCCTGGAGCAGTCCGGGGCGGACATCATCGACATCAACATGGGCTGTCCCGTGCCCAAGGTGGTCCAGAGCGGGGACGGCTCCGCCCTCATGCGGGACCCGGAAAAGGCCCAGCGCATCGCCGCTGCCGTGGTGCGGGGCGCCGCCGGCGTGCCGGTGACCGTGAAGTTCCGCCTGGGGTGGGACAAGGGCTCCATCAACTGCGTGGAATTCGCCCGGCGCATGGAGGACGCGGGGGTGTCCGCCGTGGCAGTCCACGGCCGCACCCGCACTCAGATGTACTCCGGCACGGCCAACTGGGACTATATCCGCCAGGTCAAGCAGGCGGTGTCCATCCCGGTCATGGCCAACGGCGATGTGTTTTCCCCCCGGGACGCGGTGCGCATCCTCAGCTACACCGGCGCGGACATGGCCATGGTGGGCCGGGGAATCTTCGGCAACCCCTGGCTTTTGCAGCAGTGCGCCGCCGCCGTGGAGGGCCGGGAGATCCCGCCTCTGCCCCCGCTGGCGGAGCGGTGCGACGTGGCGGCCCGGCAGTTTGAGCTGGCCGTGGCCCACAAGGGGGAGAAGATCGCCTGCCTGGAGATGCGCCGGCACTACGCCTGGTATCTGAAGGGCGTGCCCTACGCCGCCTACTGGAAGGAGCAGATCTGCAAAATGGAGACGGCGGAGGACTTTTACAAGGTCACCGCCGGCATCAAGCGGGACCTGGCGTGAATGCAGAGGGCAGAATTGGGTGCGGTCAAAAGCTCCCCTTGTCAGGGCGACTGACCCCCAAAAACTTGTTTTGGCTGGGCGAAGGGGTGCCCTGGCAGAGCTGTCAGCCGTAAGGCTGACTGAGAGGTAGTCCCTTTTTATCTCTCCCTCCGTCTCCGCTTTGCGGAGCCACCTCCCTCGTCAGAGGGAGGCTTTGGAACGACGCCCCATCCCTAATTCCTCATTCCCAATTTCTCATTCCTAATTCTCCCGAAAGGAGGTGTCCCCATGGACGAACAGCAGCTGGTCCAACAGGCGAAAAACGGCGACCAGGCCGCTTTTGAGCGGCTGGTGGAGCGCTACCAGAAGCCGGTCTACCACCAGGCCCTGCGGCTGCTGTCCAGCCCGGAGGACGCCGCCGACGTGACCCAGGAGGTCTTTCTCAAGGTGTGGCGGAACCTGCCCTCCTTCCGGGGGGAGAGCGGCTTTTCCACCTGGCTGTACCGCCTCACCGACAACGCCGCCATCGACCTGCTGCGCCGGGAGAAGAAGCGCCGGGGGGACCCCTCCCTGGACGATGACGACCAGAGCTTTGACAGCCTGCTGGCCGACCCCGCCCCCACGCCCCACCAGGCGGCGGAGCGGGCAGAGCTGCGCCGGGCGGTAGCCGACGGCCTGGACGCCCTCAGCGAGGAGCACCGCCGGGTGCTGGTGCTGCGGGAGGTCAGCGGCCTGTCCTACGAGGAGATCGGGCAGCAGTTGGGGCTCAACGCCGGCACGGTGAAATCCCGCATCGCCCGGGCCCGGCTGGCCTTGGCAAAAATATTGCGGGATTCGGGGAACTTTTCGGAATGAGCCCCGTCTATTCCTACGGAACCCAAAACCGCCGCGCCCCGCGGCGGATCACATAAGGAGGTGACAGCCATGGACTGTGACAAATATCTGGAACTGATGAGCGCCGCCCTGGACGGCGAATGCTCCGCCGATGAGCGGCGGGAGCTGGACAGCCATCTGGCTGCCTGCCCCCGGTGCGCCGACCTGTTCAAAACCCTGTCCGGCCAGTCCGCCGCCCTGCGTGAGCTGGACTGCCAGGTGCCCGCCGGGCTGACCGCCCGCATCATGACCAGCCTGCCGGAGCAGAAGAAGCCCGGCAAGGTCATTCACTGGAGGCGGTGGGGCACCCTGGCCGCCTGCCTGGTCCTGGTGGCCGCGGTGGGCATCCTGGTGCCCCGGGGTATGAGGGCAGGCAGCGCCGCCCCCATGGCCGCCGCGCCCTCCGCCGATCTCCGCTCCGGCAATTCCAGTCAGTTCTTCGGCGGTATCAGCGACAGCAGCGATGCCGTTGAGTCCGCCGAGCAGCCCGCCGCCCTCCCTGAGACCTCCGGCTACGACCTGGCTCCCAACGCCGTCTGCGAGCCGGAATACGGTCTCTGCTCCTTTGAGAACCAGCAGACCATCCGGGTCAGCTACGGCGCCACTCCGGCGGCCCCCTCCGCCCTGGTCATCGGCAGCACTGAGGAGCTGGCCGCCTACCTGGCCCAATTTGGTTCCCTGGCCTATGACGGCGGCGGCAGCCCCCTCCCCATCCAGGCGCTGGAGAGCCTGGCTGAGACCTATACGGAGGAGTTCTTCGAGGCCCACCGCCTGCTGTGCGTGGTGGTGGAGGCCACCAGCGGCTCCAACCGCTACGAACTGGACCCCCAGGGCCTGACCCGGCAGTCCGTCAGC
>JBJEYO010000158.1:0-7067 GCA_051886935.1 Candidatus Enterenecus sp.
CTGCTTGAACAATTTTTGCTGATAATTATTGTCTAACTTTTTGGGGTCACTTCACGGCCGGCAGCCCCGGGTGAATTGTTTTACCGCTGATACTCAAATTCCAGATTATAGAGGCACACCAGGTCGCCGTCCCTGACGCCCATGTCCTCCATCTGCTGGAACACGCCGGCCTCCCGCAGGCGCCGGTCGAACCAGTTGCGGCTCTCGTAGTCGTTGAAGTTGACGTTGGCCATGAGCTGCCGCAGCCAGGGGCCGTCCACCAGCCAGGTGCCGTCCTCGTCCTGGACGATCTCCAGGGGGGCGGACGTGTCGATCTCGGGGGGATGCTCCACATAGGTGGGCTCGTAGACGATGACCGGCGGGAGCTCCTCCAGCTCCCGGGCGGCGGCCAGCATCAGCTCCCGGGTGCCCTGGTGGGTGGCGGCGGACATCTCATAGAGGGGGCAGCCTTTGGCCTCCACATGGGCGCGGAGCTGTTCCAGCAGCTCCGGGTCGGCCATGATGTCCACCTTGTTGGCGGCCACGATCATCCGCCGCCCGGCCAGCTCGGGGGACCATTGCTCCAGCTCGGCGCAGATGGTGTCGAAATCCTCCACCGGGTCCCGGCCCTCGGAGCCGGACACATCCACCACATGGATGAGCAGGCGGCAGCGGTCGATATGCCGCAGGAAGTCGTGGCCCAGGCCAGCCCCCTCCGCGGCCCCCTCGATAATGCCGGGGATGTCGGCCAGCACGAAGGAATGGCCGTCCTCCATGGGCACCACGCCCAGGTTGGGGAACAGGGTGGTAAAGTGGTAGTTGGCGATCTTGGGCTGGGCCCGGGTGACCACGCTGAGCAGGGTGGACTTGCCCACGTTGGGGAAGCCAACCAGACCCACGTCGGCCAGCAGCTTCAGCTCCAGCACCACCTCCCGGCTCTGGCCGGGCAGGCCGGCCTTGGCGAACCGGGGCACCTGCCGGGTGGGGGTGGCGAAGTGCTGGTTGCCCCAGCCGCCCTTGCCGCCCCGGGCCAGGACAAAGTCCTCCTCCCCGGACATGTCGCAGATAATTTCGCTGGTCTCCGGGTCCCGCACCACGGTGCCCCGGGGGACCTTGATGACCAGGTCGGCACCGTCCTTTCCGGCGCAGCGCTTTCCGGCGCCGTCGGCGCCGTTGGGGGCGGTGTACTTGCGCTTGTAGCGGAAGTCCATCAGAGTGGACATATGGCTGTCCACCCGGAGGATGACGCTGCCGCCCCTGCCGCCGTCTCCCCCGTCGGGGCCGCCGGCGGCCACATATTTCTCCCGGTGGAAGGAAACGGCCCCGTTGCCGCCGTTTCCGGCCCGCACGGTGATGCGGGCGGTGTCAATAAATTGGTTGGCCATAGGACCGCCTCCATTTCGTGAAACTGAAAGACAGCACGAACAGTTTGCCCTGTTCGTGCTGCCTTTAACGATCTGTGTCAATACGACGGCTCGGACGCGTGCTTACTGAGCGATCTCGTACACGGAGACCTGCTTGCGGTCCTTGCCCAGACGCTCGAACTTCACAGTGCCGTCCACCTTGGCGAACAGGGTGTCGTCGCTGCCCTTGCCCACGTTGGTGCCGGGATGGATGTGGGTGCCGCGCTGACGGACCAGCACGTTGCCGGCCAGCACGAACTGACCATCGGCCCGCTTGACGCCCAGGCGCTTGGCCTCGGAGTCGCGGCCGTTCTTGGTGGAGCCGCCGCCCTTCTTATGAGCGAAGAGCTGGATGTTGATCTTCATCATAGTCGTTTCCGTCCTTTCTAAAGACTTTGAGGAGTTATTCCTCGTCGTCATCGTCGTCATCTTCCAGACGGACGATGAGATTTTCCGGGTATTCCTCACCCAGGGCCTGGAGATAGACCATCATGCCGGTCAGGAGATCCTGACAGGTACGCTCGTTGGCCTGACCCAGTCCGCCGGGGAGCCTGAGAGAGACAAATCCGTCCTTTTCACGGACCTTCACCGGGGCGGCCAGACCCAGCACCTCGTTGACGGTGCATTCGGTCATGCCCACCACGGCGGAAATGGCCGCGCAGACGATGTCGCTCCCCGCCTCAGCGTAACCGCTGTGTCCTTCCACCGCGAAGCCGTCGATGCGGCCGTCCGCGGAGTGGAATGTGACGGTGGTCATATCCTGATCCCTCAGGCGTTGACCTTGGTGATCTCCACCTTGGTGTAGGGCTGACGATGGCCCTGACGGCGGCGATAGTTCTTCTTGGGCTTGTACTTGAAGACCAGAACCTTCTTGCCCTTGCCGTTCTTCACCACGTTGGCGGTGACGCTGGCGCCCTCCACGGTGGGAGCGCCGAAGGTGGCGTTGTCGCCGTCCAGAACAGCCAGAACCTTGTCGAAGGTAACGGACTCGCCGGCCTCGGCATCCAGCTTCTCGATGTAGAGGACGTCGCCCTCAGTCACCTTGTACTGCTTGCCGCCGGTCACGATGATTGCGTGCATTGCTTGCACCTGCCTTTCCTTTATTACGGGCTCGCTGTCGGGGGCGGGGAACGGGTCCCTCTTCTCCGTGGAAAAATACCACACCCATTCAAAGCGGCTTTGATAGTATATCAACGGAAAAAGGGAAAGTCAAGGGCTTTCCCTTGACTTTCCTGAGAAATATCACAATTTTTTGCCTTTTGTTCAGAAATCATTGCCGCGGGCGTAGGGAGCCGGATCATCTGTCAGTCCGAGGATATAGTCTGTGCTGGTATGGTAGTAGCTCGCCAACCGAATGACCGCCCAGACAGGGATCTCATAGATCCCCTTTTCATAGCGCCTGTAGACCTCCCGCTTGCAGTTCAGAACCTCCGCGATCTCCTTCTGCGTCTTGTCGGCGTCGATCCTCAGATCCTCTAATCTCTGAAAAAACATAGTAGTATCCCTCCAACAAAGAGATGCTACTATTTTGTTGCATATCGAATTGATATATGCTACAATATTGTGGCACATATATTTTGCAGAGGTGGCCGTATGAACACAAAGAAAGGGGTATGCATCACGCTGTCGGAGGAGCAATGCCAAAAGCTCCAGGCCTTGGCCGATGAGTCTTTTCGCACCCGGGCGGGATATATCCGAAAGATCATTACCGCCTATCTGTGGGACATTGAGAAAGATCCCGGCCGAAAGCTCACATGGCGCTGCGGCGGGACGGGAGTGCCGCTGCGCGCGGCGGCGGTTTCTTTTGGTATGCGCCAAAAGAAACCAAAAGCGCACATAAGGGCTGGCCGCCCTTATGTATCCCGCTGAGGCAAATCCTTTGGCCTGAACTTCTGTTGACCGGCGCGCAAAACCTGACTTGACCCGTTTCTCCCGCCCGCTGCCGCTCAACTCAATCAGTAGGGCTACCAGCCTTTCAACCTACTGCGCCTGGCCAGGCGTGTTGTGGGGGTGCTGGTACCGAAACACGGTACAATGTGAGCGGCTGAGCGGGTACGAAGCTGCCAGACAATACAGCTTACCCCACGCCGGTGATAGAACAGGAAGACCGATTCAGCGTCCCCTGTAATGGGGGTTCTTAGGGGGAAAATCCTGTGAGCGAGGGCGTATGCCCGAAGCCGAACCGGATTTTCGCCCCTAAGCCGCCCTTTGGTTACTTTCGGGCGGCGCCGAAAGTAACCCCAGCGGAGCGTTTCCCTCGCCCGGAGGCGTTGCAAGAAGAAAAACAGGCCATCCCTTTCGGGATGACCTGCTTTTTTTCAGCGCAGATTTGCCTGGAACTCGGCGGCCGCCGCCTTGTCGGCGGCGATCCTGTCCCAGCTGTCCAGGTATTCCCTGGGATACTTGGGGTTGGACAGGCGGGTGATCTTTCCGCTGGCGGGGTCCACCAGCTTGGTGACGCCCCCCGCGCCCAGGGACAGGACGGACTGCAGCTCCTCCATCATAATGATGTTGTAGGCGCACTCCGTGCCCGGCAGGCACCAGCCCACATTCTCAAAGGAGCCGGACATATACTTCTGCCGGTAGAGGTAGTAGGGCGCATAGCCCGCCCCCCGCAGGGCCTCCTCCGCCATGGCCAGCATTTGGGCCACATCCTCGTCGGAGCAGAGCTGCCCCCGCTCCTCCATGAGCCGGGCACCTTTCTTCAGGGCCAGGGTGTGGACGGTGATGTTGGCGGGGGCCATGGCCAGCACCCGGTCCAGGGTGCGGCCGAAGCCGCAGGGGCTGTCCCCGGGCAGGCCGGCGATGAGATCCATGTTCACCAGGCCGCCGAAATGGGCTCCGGCCAGGGCCATGGCGTCCTCGATCTGGGCGGCGGTGTGGGCCCGGCCCATGGCGCGCAGCACCTCGTCCTCCATAGTCTGGGGGTTGATGGAGATACGGTGGACCCCGTGGGTGCGCAGCACCTCCAGCTTGTGGGCGGTGATGGTGTCCGGCCGGCCCGCCTCCACGGTAAACTCACGGCAGCGGTCCAGCGGCAGGTGCTCCTCCATGGCGGTCAGCACCCGGTCCAGCTGTCCGGCGGACAGGGTGGTGGGGGTGCCGCCTCCCATATAGGCGGTGGAGATATGCAGCGCCCGGTCCTTCAGCTGCCGCCCGGCCTCGGCGATCTCCCGGCACAGGGCATCCACATAGGGCTCCACCAGAGCCAGCGCCCCCTTCACATCGGCGGAGATGAAGGAGCAGTAGACGCACCGGCTGGGGCAGAAGGGAATGCCCAGGTAGAGGGACAGTTCATCGGGTTTCAGGCTGTTTTTCACCGACAGTGCCGCCCGGGCACAGTCCATGGCCAGGTCGGCCCGGCTTGGGCTGACCCGGTATCGTTCGGTGAGGACGGCCCGGGCCTCCTCCGGGGAGGCTCCGTCCGCCATCCAACGGGTGGGCAGCTTCACCGGACGCACCCCGGTCAGGGCGCCCCAGGGCGGCTCCCGGCCCAGGGCGGCCACGCCGGCCCGGTAGAAGGCCATGCCCACCAGACGGCGGCGCACCCGCTCATCGCCGTCGCCGCCGGTGAGGGCAGAGACGGGGGCGGAGGCCGTGCCGGAGAAGAAGCCGCCCTCCCACCAGAGCCCGGCCCGGGCGGTGAGGGAATCCTCCGTCCCCTCCAGGGTCAGCAGAGCGGCGGGGCTCTCCCCCTCCGGCTCCCCCTCCGGGTATTCGGGGCGCTGGCCGGGGAACAGGGTCATCATCATCTGCTCCGCGGTATAGCGGCAGTCGTGGCCGCGCAGATACAGCTTCATAGGCTCACAGGGACATGGCCTGGATGAGGAAGCCGTTGTACTTCCGCTCCTCGTCCAGGGTGGACAGGCCCTCGTGGCCGGGGCACACCTGATAGTCCCCCTCCAGCGAGCCCAGCTTTTTCAGAGAGCGCAGGAGCCGGTCGAAGTCGCCCCCCTCCAGGTCGGTGCGGCCGATGGAGCCGCGGAACAGGGTGTCCCCGGTAAAGAGCACGTTTTCCGCCTTCAGCGTGACGGAGCCGGGGGTGTGGCCCGGGGTCTCCAGCACCTCCACGGTGATGGGTCCCACCGACACCGTGTCCCCCTCCCGGTAGGGCAGGATATTGCCGAAGGAGCTGATGGCGGGAAAAGTGGAGCCGAACATGGTGGTGGTCTTGCGGTGCTCGTCCACATCGTCCGGGTGACAGTAGGCGGGCAGGTTGGGCCAGGCAAAGCGCAGGCCGGGTATGCCCAGAATGTGGTCGAAATGGCTGTGGGTCAGCAGGATGGCCACGGGGTCCAGCCCCTGGCCCCGGATAAAGGCGGCCACCTGGGCGCCGGCGTCCCCCGGGTCCACAACGGCGCACTTATGGGTGGGCTCGTCCCAGAAAATATAGCAGTTGGTACCGATCATGCCCAGCGGCATCGTTTTGACCTGCATAATATCACCCCGTCGGTTGGATAACCACCATTGTACGCCGTTTTTGGCGAAATGTAAAGCGGGGGGAGAGGGGCGGGGACCGCGGAAATTTGGAAGAATGTTAAAAAAACCACTTACTTTTTTCCGGGAAATGTGTTAAACTATGGACATATGGGGAAAATTTTATCAGTTGGGCGGAGGTGCGGGTCCAAAATGTACGCAGTGGGGGACAAGATCATATACGGCGGCAGCGGCGTGTGTACGGTGGAGGAGATCTGCACGCCCAATTTTTCCCGCGCGGAGCGGGGGCGCAAGTATTACAAGCTGCGTCCGGTCTACGGCACCGAGACCATCTACGCCCCCATTGATACGCCCGCTTTCATGCGCCCGGTGATCAGCCGGCAGGAGGCGGAGGACCTTATCGCCCGCATCCCGGAGATCGGCGCGGCGGTGTGCGACAGCCGCAGCATCACCATGCTGCGGCAGCAGTATGAGGAATTTTTCCGGGCCCACGACTGCGAGACCTATATCAGCCTGGTCAAGGGCATCCACCGGAAGGGCCGCAGCGGCCGGAAGCTGGGCCAGACCGACCAGCGGTATATGAAGCGGGCCGAGGAGGTGCTCCACGGGGAGCTGGCCGTGGCCCTGGGAATCGAGCCGGAGCAGGTGCCGGAGTATATCCGGGCGGCCATTGAAAAGGCCTGAGACAATCTATGACAGCGGGGCAGCGGCACTAGCCGCTGCCCCGTTTTGTTATATCTTTACAGTTGCTGCTTCAGCTGATAGAGCAGGTTCATGGCCTCGATGGGGGTCAAAGTCTCCACCGCCGTGTTCCGCAGGGTGTCCAGCACGGCGGAGCCGGCCATATCCCCCAGGGAGAGCTGGTCGTCTCCCCCGGCGGCGGGGGCGGCGTGGACCACATGACCCTGGGCCTCCAGCTCGTCCAGCACCTCCCTGGCCCGGCGGATGACGCGCTCCGGCACGCCGGCCAGCTTGGCAACTTCAATGCCGTAGCTCTGATCCGCCCCGCCGGGGACGATCTTGCGCAGGAACACGATGTCGTCCGCCCGCTTTTTGGCGGCGATGTGGTAGTTCTTCACGCCCTCCAGTTCCTGCTCCACGGCGGTCAGCTCGTGGTAGTGGGTGGCGAACAGGGTCTTGCAGCCCAGGCGCTTTTTGTCGGCGCAGAACTCCAGCACCGCCCGGGCGATGGACATGCCGTCGTAGGTGGAGGTGCCCCGGCCGATCTCGTCCAGGATCAGCAGGGAG